>JAZPYY010000027.1:0-12152 GCA_045544375.1 Shuttleworthella sp. | reverse complement strand
CCGCCCATCCGATTCGCGCGATGCGCACATCTCGCGGCCTCGCCGCTCGATGTACGTTGGCCCTCGCATGCTTCGCGTGCGAGCACGCGCGCCTGCTCAAGCCTTATCGTGCAAGAAAACCGGCCGCTGTTTTATTACAGCGACCGGTTTTTCTTATACTCGGTTACAACCCTGCCAGTAACAGCAGCAATACCAGTATGGCGATCAGTACGATGCGTACGATCAGGCCGATCATGGCGCCTTTGTGCATGACTTTGTAGTTGCGGATGTAGTTTTTGCTGCGGAACAGGCCCGCTCCGATCAGGGTCAGCAGCGGAAGCAGGAAGCCCAGCACACCCAGCCAGATATTTCCGGTGTCGTGCACCGGCTGCTCTAAGATCTCTTCGTGGCCGGTTAATACCGGTTCCTCGATGTGACGCTCGCCGCGCTTGCTCTTGTCTAAGATCTGCACGGACTGGATGGGTTCGCCTTTTTCACGGATGGCCTTGTACTCTTCGATTTCCTTGGAGTTGCCGTATACCCAGTGATCATGGCCGATGTTTACAAGTTTCGGTCCTTCTTCGCTGTAGTCGTGAATGGACGGATCGTAGGTGTAAAGCACCTTGTTCTTTTCCAGCTGCGGATCCGGAATCGGCACAGCGGAAATCAGCGAGTGGGTGTAGGGATGCAGCGGGAAGTCAAACAGCTCGGAGGCTTCGGCGACTTCCACGATGTTGCCCTTGTAAATAACACCGATGTGGTCCGAAATGTAACGGACGATGGACAGGTCGTGGGCGATGAACAGGTAGGTTACGCCCTGCTCTTTCTGGAACTTCTTCAGCAGGTTTAACACCTGTGCACGGATAGACACGTCCAAAGCGGAAATCGGCTCGTCGGCGATGACCAGTTCCGGCTCCATAACCATGGCGCGGGCTAAACCGATTCGCTGACGCTGACCGCCGGAGAATTCGTGGGGGTAACGGGTCAGATGCTCAGGCAAAAGACCGACCTCTTCCACCATCTTTTCCACTTTCTGTACGCGGTCCGCCTCGTTTTCGTAGAGGTGGAAGTTGTACAGGCCTTCGGAAATGATGTAATCCACGGTGGCGCGCTCGTTTAAGGAAGCCGCCGGATCCTGGAATACCATCTGGATGTTGCGGATGACTTCCCGGTCTAAGGAATGGGGAATCTTTCCGGAGATTCGCACGCCCTTGTAGAGGATTTCACCGCCGGAACAGGGGTTGACCCGGATGACGGCGCGGCCGATGGTGGTTTTACCGGATCCGGATTCACCTACCAGGGAGAAGGTTTCACCCTTGTAGATGTTGAAGCTGGCGTCTTTGACGGCCTTTACCGCTGAGTCGCCGCTTCCGAAAGTGATATCAACGTTTTTGACCTCTAAGAGGATCTCCCGGCCGGTTTCGTCCACGCGTCCGTGCTCCGGGAAATGGGACTGCGATTTGGTCTGTTCTTTTTTACTCATCGCTCTCCTCCTTCCTTTGCAGCTTCGAACGCGGCTTCAGCGGCCGCCGGGGTATTGTCAGTTTTCTGCGCTTCGACCTGCCACTGGGCAGACTTGTCTTCCACACCGCCGGTATCCACGATGTTTAAGGAGCGCAGCAGCTTTTCGTGGATGTTCTGGATGATGGCGGGCTTTTCCATCTTGGGTGCCCGGGGATCCAACAGCCAGGTCTTGGCAGAGTGGGTTTCCGTAATCTTGAACATGGGCGGCTCGGCGATGGTGTCGATCTTCATGCAGTAGGGGTTCCGAGGCGCAAAGGCGTCGCCAACAACCTTGTTGTACAGTGACGGCGGCGTACCGGTGATGGAGTACAGTTCCACACCGCGCTCTGCCAGCTGGGGCAGCGAGGAAAGCAGCGCCCAGGTGTAGGGATGACGGGGATCGTAGAACACCTCTTCCACCGTGCCCACTTCGATGATCTGACCGGCGTACATCACGGCCACTCGGTCGGCCACGTTGGCCACCACGCCCAGGTCATGGGTGATGAATACGATGGTGTAGTTGTATTCGGCCTGCAGATCCTTTAACAGCTGAAGAATCTGAGCCTGAATGGTCACGTCCAGAGCCGTGGTGGGCTCGTCGCAGATCAGGATTTCAGGCTGGCAGGACAGCGCAATGGCGATAACGATTCGCTGACGCATACCGCCGGAGTACTGGAACGGATAATCGTCGAAACGGTTTTCCGCGTTGGGAATACCCACCTGCTTCATCAGGATCAGGGCGCGCTTTCTGGCTTCCACTTCCGAGCAGTTCTGGTGCTTTAAGATAACGGAAGTGATCTGCTCGCCGATGGTGATGATGGGGTTTAAGGAGGTCATGGGGTCCTGGAAAACCGTGGCGATCTTGGAACCGCGGATCTGGGTCCAGTCATCCGGGTTGGTGATCTTGGACATATCCAGCACGCACTCACCGTACAGCGTCTTGTCGTCTTCACGGATGTACTTTACGTACAGGGCGCTTTTGCCGAAGATCTGCTCTCTCGCTTCGGGGGTGGACAGATCCACGCCCAGGCGGCGGGCTTCACGGAAGTCCTTCATGATCTGGCGATAGGCCTTCAGACGGCGGCGGAAGGGATAACGGCCGATGGCTAAGGTGATTTCCTTGGCAATCAGGGCGTTTTCAAGAGACAGCTCCGCAGAAAGCGGCTTTGCGATGGCCGCCTTATGCTCGGCCTGTAATTCTTCCATGCGCTTCTGGTAGTTCTGCTGCCAGGCGGTATCGAACTTCAGCTCTTCCGCATGAAGATGGGCCAGCTTTTTCTTCTCTTCTTCGACAGCTTTGATCTCTTTGTCCAAAGCGTCAATCTTCGCGTCAGACTCTTTGATCAGGTTCTTTTCCTTGTGGGGATCAAAGGTCTGCTTGCGGTTGAATTCCTCGGTGCGGTCGAAGGTCAGTTTCGCGATCTGCTCGTCGAACTTCTGCTCTTCTTCGTCCGATAAGGTGGATTTGGCCTTCTTCTCAGCCTCCAGCTCGATGATACCCTTCCAGGCGTCGGCACCGTAGCTTAAGGGCGCATCTGCATCCAGTTGCTTTTTGGCGGAGTCGTACAGGCCTTTGCCCTTTTTGTCTAAGGCCACCTTGGTATCCGACAGTTCTTTGTCGTTGAAAATAACCGTGCCGTTGCTGATAAAGCCGTTGCTGTCCAGCATGCCGGCGAAGGTTTTGGTGAAAACGGATTTACCGGAGCCGGACTCACCGACGATGGCAATGGATTCGTTTTCGTAAATATCCAGGTCGATCCCGCGGATCGCCGTTAAGATACGTCCGCGGACCCGGAACTTCACTTCCAGATCCCTGACGGACAGGATTGTTTTGCGGTCGTCCATAATTTCTCCTTACATATGAGTTCTGGGATCAGAAGCATCTCCTAAATTCTGTCCTGTGACATACAGGACGACGGTGATGATCGATGCCAGTGCGACAGGGCTCCAGAATTCGAATCCCCAGCCCGGGGTTACCATGGCGCTTTCGGATTCGTAAATCAGACGGCCTAAGGACATGTCTGACAGGCCCATGCCGATGTAGGCTAAGAACACTTCGTAGGAAATATAGGACGGAATTTCCATGGCCAGGTAAGTCACGATGACGGAGGTCATAAACGGCAGGATATTCTTCGTCGCAATGCGGGTGATAGGGGTACCTAAGCACCGGGACACCATGTTGTAGTCGCGGTCACGGATGATGATAACCTGGGTACGGATGAAGTACGCGATGGGCAGCCATCCGGTGACGGTCAGGGCAAATACCATGGTCCAGAAGCTGGGGGAAAACAAAAGCACCAGCACGGAGATTAACAGAACGTAGGGCACGTTGCCGATGATGTTGTACACCTCGGTCATGACCATGTCCACTTTCTTGGAAAAGCCCCACACCGCGCCGACTAAGACGCCTAAGGTCATGTTGATGGCCGCGCACACCAGAGCCAGGGAAATGGAGATCTGAGCGCCGTACCAGATGGCGTCAAAGGTGGACTGACCGGATTTGCCGGTACCTAAGATCCACCGCAGGCCCGGGCCGAACCGGGCAAATGCGCCGGCGGGCGTTAAGTGCTTGGTGGTCTGGTCCATCAGGTTGGCAAAGGGATCGTAGGTGGTTACCATGGGGTAAATGTAGGTAAACAGCAGCACCACCAGAAGCAGGCTTAAGATGATGATGTTGATCTTTTTGCCAAAGAATACGCGGAACACGGATTTCCAGTAAGAGTAGCGCGGCGCTGTAATCTTCTCGGATTCCAGCTCGTCGTTTTTCACCGGCGCAAACAGCTCTTCGTCCGTCATTCCGTCTACATGGAATAAAGTCGTTTCGTTGTTCATCGCTTACCTCGCCTTCGACGAGAAGTTGATTCTCGGATCAATCATGGACATCAGCACGTCGCCTAAGATAATGGATGTAACGGACAGCACCGCATAGAACAGGGTGACGCCGACGATAACGCCGTTATCATAGGTGTTGATGGCCGTGGTGAGCAGGTTACCGGCACCGGGGACCACGTACACGCGCTCGGTGATGATGGCGCCGACCAAGGCTCCCAAGATGCTGCCCGGAATGCCGTGCACAATCGGGATCACGGCGTTCTTTAAGATGTGCTTCGTAAAGATCTCACGCTCGGACAGACCGCCGGAACGGGCAAACTTGACGTAGTCGGAATTCATCTGGTCGATCATGTAGCGGCGCAGCCACTTCATCAGGTTGGCGATGGTGGGCAGAGCCAGGGAAATGACCGGCAGCACGTACATCAGCTTGCTGGAGGATTCCATGTTGAAGGTGGTGGGCAGACCCATCTTTCCGCCGATGGCCTTAAACAGGAAGATGTAGGCTAAGGACGGAACGGCGATGATGAAGACGATGTAAACGGTACCGATCTTGTCGATGAGCTTGTCCTTGTTTAACGCCATGGCAATACCCAGCGGCACGCCTAACAGGTAGGCTAACAGCATGGCGATAATGCCGATGACGAAGGAGTATCCCATCTTGGACATACCGCTCTTTACGGTCTGTACGCTGGTGTAGTCGTCGTCAAAACGGCCCGACAGGGTCACGTTGGCGGCCAGGGATCCCGGGGAATACAAAGCAGTGTGAAGATCGTCCGCAGATTTTTCCACCAGGCCTGTGGGATAGGTGATTTCGGAAATCACATAGGAACCCTGGGTCTGGGTCATGGTGGTAAAGACGTCGATACCGGCATTGACCGCGTAGGATTTGCCCAGGTTTAAGGTGAGCATGTTCTGATGGAAGTAGGGGAACATGTTGTCGAACCACAGCAGGTATTTGTGCTGGGTACCGTTACCGATGACGGCCGGTGAAATCTTGTTCCCGCCATATACAGGATCACGAAGTGTGAAGGTAAGACCGCGTTTTCCGATATCGGTCTCTGCCGGCACTTTGTGGATATTGTCGATGGTAAAAAGCCCCGTAATGTACTTCACCAGACGGTTGGCCAGGGGCTTGTCTTTATAGGCAAACAGCTGCTGCTGTCCGCCGGTGGCATATTTCTTGGGCGACGCCATTACGGCTTTTAAGCGGGTGACGCCATAGCCGCGACTCTGATAGTAGTCGTAGAATTTCTGAACATATTCTTTGACCTTTTCAGAGTCGTCTGCTTCGGTTTTGCCAAATGTACTGACTGCGGAACGGGTCTCCTCATCGATCTCGCCTTCAGCTAACAGCATGTTGATATAGTCTGCGTAGGTTACATAATCGATGTAACCATACTCTTCCCACATGCGGTATTTGTAAACCGTCTTCTGGTTGTTGCCCAGATTCCGGAACACGTTGTCCTGTGCAAAAATCAGATCACGGTTCAACAGCGAATAGATCATCACCATGACGATGCCCACCACGATAATGACCGATACCAGCGCATGCAGAATTCTTCGAATGAGGTAATTACCCATAACGTCCCTCTGATTCTGTTGATTTGACGCGTCGACACTTCAACGCGTTGTCTTGTGTCCTAAAGGCGGAAGCGGCCAGGCCGTTTCCTTCTCCTGCGCCCTCTCCTGCCGGATCAGGCAGTTGCAATAAAAGATGTCGGGATAAAAACGACATGAGGGAGGGTGAGCCCGAAGGCCCATCCTCCCGAAGTCCGTCTGCAGAGTGCAGATTCAGCAACAGAATGATCTGTGCTTCGGAATATTTTTTAGTACATACCGATGGACTTAACCATGTAGCCGGCGTAATCCGGAAGCATGGTATCCAGGTAGGTCTGGGGATCACCGTAGTCCGGGCCCCAACCGGAAACATCCATGATATCGGCGTTCATTTCGTAGCCGTAATCCGGATAGTATCCAGCATAGTACCAGTCATCAGCGGAGTCGCACTTGACCAGGTTCACGATAACCTTCTTGTCAAGAGAGGTCTCAAAGCTCTGCTTGAAGACGTTGGCGCGGTTGGTGTAGGTGGTGCTTCCTGCGAAGTAGGGAACATCGATGTAAATCGGGTTGTCCGCATCGATGGTGACGCCTTCTTCAGCCAGCTCGGAGATAGCGGTCTCCAGCTCAGCCTTGGCGTATTCCACGTTGTACCAGCCGTCGAAACCATCGGTGGAACCGATGCCTCCGTCCATTTCCGGATCCCAAACCTTTACGGGCATGCCGTCAGCATCGATCTGAGCCTGCATGATGGCGCCATAGTAGGTGCCGGCCGGGAAGGTGGTGTCGGTGCCGTTGATCGGGATGGTGGTATCCTCTTCCAGAGCAACGAAGGTGCCGGGGGTGTAGGAGTTACGAAGGCTGTTCAGCTTCAGATCCTCACCAACAGACTGTGCATTGTAGGAACCTCTGTCAAGAGAGGTCACCAGAGCGCGGCGGAAGTGCACGTTCTTCATGGCAGCGGAGGTGCGGTCGGCTTCTTCCGCGGTCTTCTCGGAACGGGCCACGGTGGAGTCGTTGAAGTTGGCATAGGCCTTACGGTTGATGTTGATGAAGCCCATGTAAGAGGTCGCGTCGGTGGCGCTTACATAAGCATACTTTTCAAAGTTGCCGTCCTTCTTGGAGGCGGTGATGGCTTCGTCGTTTAAGCCCGCGCCGTCAAGAACACCAGCGATGGCATCATTGTAAGCCTTGGTGGCATCCTTGCCGTCGTTGAACAGCCAGGTCAGCTTGTGGATGTTGATGTTGTCTTTGTTCCAGTAGGAGGGATTGGCTTCGAACACGATGGTGTTCTCGGCGGTGGCGTTGGTTACCAGATACGGACCGCAGTAAGCGATGTGATCCTTATCGGTACCATACAGGTAGTTCTCATCTTCGCTGTTGAACTCAGCGCCGAATTTACCGCCCTGAGACTCGTAGTAGGTACGGTTCATGGGAGCGAATACGTTGTAGCCAAGCATCGTCATGAAGAAGGTGCAGGGAGCTTCCAGGGTGTACTCAAGGGTGTACTCGTCCACAGCCTTGACGCCGACTTCGGCGAAGTCTGTGATCTCACGGGAGATGTAGGCGTCTGCATTCTTGATGTTGCAGCCGTCAGCGCCGACTAAGTACTCCAGACCACCCTGAGCATCCATCATGTGCTGCATACCGGCAACGAAGTCGTCTGCAGTCACCGGAGCAATCTCACGGCCCTGAGAGTCAACCCACATCACGCCTTCGCGGATCTTGAAGGTGTAGGTCAGGCCGTCTTCGGACACGCTGTACTCGGTGGCAAGAGCGGGCTGCTGAACGTTTTCAACATCATATTCCATCAGGCCGTCGTAGGTGTTGACGATGGCTTCGGAATCAGCCGCACGGGAGGTGCCAAGAGCATCCCAGGTCTTGGGATCGGAGTTGTAGCTGTAATTGTAGCTGTCCTTCAGCTCGTAGCCGTGCTCAGCAAGATAAGCGCGGGCGGAATCAAGGAAGGTACCGGTGCCCTTCAGCTCAACCCACATTTCCTTGATGGCGTCGCGGTCTGCCGGAAGCATGGGCTCGGTGCAGACTAACGCATCGTGGAAACGGTCGCTGTC
This sequence comes from Shuttleworthella sp., assembly GCA_045544375.1. Classification (GTDB taxonomy): domain Bacteria; phylum Bacillota; class Clostridia; order Lachnospirales; family Lachnospiraceae; genus Shuttleworthia. Next base: position 4,209 of record JAZPYY010000027.1, on the reverse strand, counting down.
GTTGCCCCACAGAGTGGAGTTGACGGTGTTGGGAACCACGCGGGAAATCGCATAGTTACCGCCACGGGTGGACAGCGGAATCATGATGGCTTCTTCAAGCATCTTCGCTTCAGCGACAGCCATCAGAGCAAAACGCTGGGAAAGATTATCAGCCTCTTTCGCCTCGGTGTAATATTCAAGGTAGCTGCCAAGAGTCTCCTGATACAGTTCAGAAGATTCGTCGGTCCAGTTCGTTGCGTCGTAGGTGGCATACACATCCGCCGCAAGATTAGACTCTTCCGCCGCTGCCGGCTCGGTGGTCTGCTCGGTGGTCTGCTCCTCTTCGGTCGCTGCGGGTGCCGGAGTGGTGCTGCCGGAATTGCCGCCGCATCCGACTGTGCTGACGGCCATAACGGCTGCCATCGACAGTGCAAGGAGCTTGGTGGTTTCAAACTTCATGTTACTCCTCCTTTTCCTAAAAGGTTCTGATGGTGCTTTGCGCGTCCGGGCGCGGCGTCCCTTTTCATACTGCCGCGGCCGGCGCCATAAGCGCTCCCTAATGCTTGTATTTACGCAAATCGCACAAAAAAAAAATGTTTTTGCGCGCCCTCCTCTGCATAAATACTTAGACATTATATCACATTCAAGTGAGCGTGCAACAAAAAAAGCGTCAAAGAAGGGATTCCATCGACGCTTTTCCTATAATATTGATGTGTTTTATCCAATCCGGCGGGATTATGGAAGGGGTGATGAAGGTGAGTCAAAAGTGACAGGCACTTTTGTCTCACTATGGAAGAGGGAGGCGAAAGGGCCTGTCACTTTTGACTCATTTCACCGCTTCCAGGGCCCGGGACAGCCGCTGTTTCATCTCTTCGATGTCGGCTTCGGTGATGACCAGCGGCGGCAGCAGGCGCAGCACGTCGGCGCCGGCGGTTAAGGTGACCAGGCCTTCCTTTAAGCCGGCTTTCACAACATTCACCGGCGGGATGTTCATCACCAGGCCCTGCATGAAGCCTAAGCCCCGGTGGCCTTTGATAAGTTCGGGATAGGCGGCCTGCAGGTCGTCTAAAGCGGCTTCCAGTACCGGCGTAAGCTCCTGCACATGGCCGCAGATGTTCCGCTTTTCCATGATGTCTGCCACGGCCGATACCGCCGCGCACACCAGGGGATTTCCGCCGTATGTGGTGCCGTGGTCGCCGGGGGCTAAGCTGGCCTTGGCCACTTCTTCCGTCAGCATGAAGGCGCCCACCGGCACACCGGCGCCCAGGGCCTTCGCCGAGGTCAGAATGTCAGGACGCACGCCGTAGTGCTGCCAGGCGAACATCTCTCCGGTGCGGCCCATGCCGCACTGCACTTCGTCAAAGATTAACAGCGCGCCTTCCGGGGTGCACAGATTGCGCAGGCCCTGCAGGAAATCCGGATCTGCCGGCAGCAGTCCGCCTTCTCCCTGCACCGGTTCCACGATCACAGCACACACCGTGTCGTCCATCAGGGCTTTCACAGATTCCAGGTCGTTGAACTTCGCAAAACGAACACCGTCCATCAGGGGATAGAAGGGCTCGCGGTAATGGGCCGTTCCGGTTACGGACAGAGCGCCCACCGTGCGGCCGTGGAAGGAATGCTCCATGGCGATGATGGTGTGACCCGCGTGGCCGTCCCGTTCATAGGCGTATTTCTTCGCTGCCTTGATGGCACCTTCGTTGGCTTCGGCACCGGAGTTGGTAAAGAACACCCGGTCCATGCCGCTCTCCTTCGCCACGGCAGCCGCAGCCTCGGCCACCTGGGGCGTGTAAAACAGATTGGAGGTGTGGGTTAAGGTGCGAAGCTGAGCTTCCACCGCCGCCGTGTATTCCGGATCACCGTAGCCTAAGCCCATGACGCCGATACCCGAGCCGAAGTCCAGATAGTCCTTTCCGTTCACGTCGTACAGATAGCAGCCTTCGCCTCGCTCAAACACCACTGGAAAACGGTTGTATACATGAAGCAGGGATTCTTCCGCTTCGTTCATGATCTGCTGATCACTCATTTTCGATTCCTCTTCTATTAAACGTAAAACTTCTCCTGCCGGTCGTCGATAATAGCGGTACCGATACCACGGTTGGTAAAGATTTCCAGCAGCAGGCAGTGGGCAATCCGGCCGTCTAAGATATGCACTCTGGAAACGCCGTTTTCGATGGCTTCCATGCATCCCGACAGTTTCGGCAGCATGCCTCCGCCGATGATGCCGCCATCAATCATCTCCCGGGCTTCCGTCAGGGTCATCTCGGAGATCAGGGTGGAGGGATCCGCCGGATCCCGATACACGCCTTCCACGTCGGTTAAGAAGGCCAGCTTTTCCGCTCCCACCGCCGCGGCGATGGCGCAGGCCGCGTCATCCGCATTGATGTTGTAGGTTTCGAAATTGGAATCCAGGCCCACCGGGCAGACAATGGGAAGGAAATCTTTTTCCAGCATGTCAAAGAGAATGCCGGGATTCACTTCGTCGATCTCGCCCACAAAGCCGATGTCCTCGCCGTCCACCGTGCGGCGGTGCACCTTTAACAGATGGCCGTCCTTGCCGCTGATACCCACGGCTTTCACCCCCAGCTGCTCCACTAAGGTGACCAGGCTTTTATTCACCCGGTTTAATACCATTTCGGCGATTTCCATGGTGTCAGCGTCGGTGACCCGCAGACCGTTGACAAAGCGGGGTTCCACGCCGGACTTGCTGACCCAGCGGCTGATTTCCTTGCCGCCGCCGTGCACGATGATGGGCTTGAAACCCACCAGCTTTAACAGGGTCACGTCCTGGATGATGTGATTCTTCAGTTCCTCATCCACCATGGCGCTTCCGCCGTATTTGACCACGATGATCTTGCGGTTAAAACGCTGAATATAAGGAAGCGCTTCGATCAGCACTTCCGCCTTGCCCATGGCTTCGGCGATGCGGTCTTTCTGGTTCGTGGTTTTCGACATGTGTTCCTCTTTTCCTCTTTAAAACCCACAGGCAGCTATTTCGCGGGATTTGTCGATCCGCCGTCTGCGTACATATATGAATTCTATCACCGCCGCTTAATACAGTGATCTCTTAAGGCAATGATCTGTCTTAGGAACGATAATCCGCATTGATGGTCACATACTCGTGGGTCAGGTCGCATCCGTATGCCACGGCGGAAGCATCTCCCTGTTTCATGTCACAGTAGACACACACGGCTTCGGCGGAAAGCACCTTGGTGGCCAGCTCTTCGCTGTAGCCGGTGCTGCGTCCGCATTTCACCACTTCCACTCTTCCGTTTTCGCTTTCGAAGGTGATGTCCACGGCTTCGGGATCGAAGTTCACGCCGGAATAGCCCAGGGCGCACAGGATACGTCCCCAGTTGGCGTCATGGCCGTAAATGGCGGCCTTGGTCAGATTGGAGGTGACCACCGACTTGGCCAGGATGCGGGCCTCTTCATCAGAAACCGCATTCTCCACATGCACTTCTAACAGAGCCGTGCAGCCTTCGCCGTCGCCGGCCATCTGCTTGGCTAAGGACAGGTTCACCGCCGCTAAGGCTTCCGCAAAGGCTTTGTAGGCTTCGCTGTCGCGATCCGTAATCTTTGCGTTGCCCGCCAGGCCGCTGGCCAACACCACGCAGGTATCGTTGGTGGAGGTGTCGCCGTCCACGGAAATCATATTGTAGGAATCCCGCACGGAGGCAGACAGGGCTTCCTGCAGCAGGGTCTTGTCGATGCAGGCGTCCGTGGTCACGAAGGACAGCATGGTGCACATATTGGGATGGATCATGCCGCTGCCCTTGCACATGCCGCCGATGGTGACGCAAACGCCGTCGATGTCCACTTCCACGCAGGCCTCCTTGGGTTTGGTGTCGGTGGTCATGATGGCCCGGGCAGCCGCATGGGCATCTTCCCGGGTGCTGCCCAGGGCTTTGGACAGGGCCGGCAAAGCGGCCTTGATCTTGTCCGTGGGCAGATCCATACCGATGACGCCGGTGGACGCAACCAGAACGCTGTTGGAATGAATTCCCAATACTTCGCCGGCGCACTCCGCTTCCTGGCGGCAGGCATCCAGGCCTTCCTTACCGGTACAGGCATTGGCCACGCCGGCGTTGATTACCACCGCGCGCACCGGAAGATCTTCAGATGTAATGGCCCGATCCCACAGCACGGGAGCCGCCTTCACCACGTTGGTGGTGTAAGTGCCGGCACTGGCGCAGTCTGCCTCGCAGTACAGAAGAGCCATGTCGTCCC
>JAZPYY010000026.1:0-11674 GCA_045544375.1 Shuttleworthella sp. | reverse complement strand
TAATGTTACTGTCGCCGATAAAGTCTGCAACAAAGGCATTCTCCGGCTCATTATAAATCTGTTCCGGCGTACCCATCTGCTGGATGTAACCTTTGTTCATGACGATAACCTTGTCACTCATGGTCAGGGCTTCTTCCTGGTCGTGGGTAACGTAGATGAAGGTGATGCCCAGTTCCTTTTTCAGGCGGATCAGCTCGTACTGCATCTCCTGGCGCAGCTTTAAGTCCAGGGCCCCCAGGGGCTCATCCAAAAGCAGCAGCTTGGGCTCGTTGACGATGGCCCGGGCGATGGCGATTCGCTGCTGCTGGCCGCCGGACAGGGCGCTGACGGCACGATGCTCATAGCCGTCTAAGTTCACCAGCTTTAAGGCATAGCGCACCTTATCGTCGATGTAGGCCTTGCTCTTTTTGCTCATGCGCAGGCCAAAGGCGATATTCGCCGCCACATCCATGTGGGGAAACAGCGCATACTTCTGAAAGACCGTATTCAGCTGGCGCTTATAAGGCGCAAGCTGGGTAATATCCCGGTCCTCAAAAAAGACACGTCCCGTATCCGGCGTGACAAAACCGCCGATGATGCGAAGCGTCGTCGTTTTTCCGCAGCCGCTGGGGCCTAATAAAGTTACGAATTCGTTGCGGTGGATCGACAGATCCAGCTCGTCTAAGACCAGCTGTCCGTCAAAAGATTTGCTGATTTGCTCGAGACGAATCAATTCTCCAGACATCATACACCCCCTTCGATCAATAAATACAGAGCTTCTAAAAAAGCCCCCCGATGTCAGTGCATACACCCAAAAGAACCATCCGTTTCGCCGTAGATTCGTGCCTGGGCCGGCGTGGAGCGTCTTCCGCGGGAGGTTTAAACCTGTCCCGATGCAAACGGACGTCCTCCGTCAGTGCCGTAAAATCGTGCGAATTGTTTGGATCAAAAAAGAATGCTGTGTCTTCGCTGATTCCTTGCAAAAACACAGCATTGCACATTATAGCATACTTCGCGGATTAGTCCAGAAAAATTTATCAGCCCTCGGGAAATGCCTCGTCGATGACGCCACGCAGCACCTTCGCAGACGCCTGCAGACGAGCTTCCTCATTGGCGCTTAAGGGCAGGGGCACTTCGGCTCCCACGCCGTCCTTGCCCACGATGGCGGGCATGGAAAGGGCCACGTTTTCAATGCCGTGGGCGCCCCGCTGCATGAAGGACACCGGCAGGATGGACTTTTCGTCCCGGACAATGGCCTCGCAGATCCGGCGCACCGCCATGGCCACGCCGTAATAGGTGGCGTGCTTTTTCTCAATGATTTCGTAGGCGCTGTTTTTCACGCTTTCGGCGATCTTTTCCATGGATTCGTCATGATGGAAATGGCCCCGCATCTCGCAGAACTCGCTTAACGGAACACCGGAAACCGTGGCGCTCTTCCAGGCGGCGATTTCGCTGTCGCCGTGCTCGCCGATGATAAAGGCGTGCACGCCCCGGCTGTCCACGTCTAAGTGCTCGCCCACCAGATATTTTAAGCGGGCGGTATCCAGCACCGTACCGCTGCCGAACACCCGGTTTTCAGGCATACCGGACATTTTTGCCGCCACGTAGGTCAGCACGTCCACGGGATTGGCCACGATCAGCAGGATGCCTTCGCAGTTGCGGCTTTTGATCTCGGGCATGATGGTCTTAAAGATGCCCACGTTCTTTTTCACCAGATCCAGGCGGGTTTCTCCGGGCTTCTGTCCGGCTCCGGCGGTGACAATGATCACGGCTGCGTCCGCCGCATCGTCATAATTGCCGGCGTAAATGTCCATGGGCTTTGCGAAGGGCAGGCCATGGCCGATATCTAAGGCTTCGCCTTCCGCCTTGCCGGGATCCGCATCCACCATAACCATCTCTGAAAACAGGCCGCTCTGCATCAGGGCGAAGGCCGATGCGCTGCCGACAAAGCCGCAGCCGATGATGGCAACTTTGCGGGGATTGACTTTACTCATAATGGGTCCTCTCTCTATTATCTCTTACTATGATTACCTTGGGGCTGTATGTGGTCACACATAAAACGGGCCGCCTCATCCTGCATTGTAGCACAGATAAAGCGGACCCGGTTATTTTTCTGCTGACGGAAGCAAGTGTTTACGCCTGCACGGCGGCAAATCCCCGTTCCAGGTCGGCAATGATATCGTCGATATGCTCGGTGCCGATGGACAGACGGATGGTGTTGGGACGGATGCCCTGATCCAGCAGCTCTTCTTCCGTCAGCTGGGAGTGGGTGGTGGATGCGGGATGAATCACCAGGCTCTTTACATCCGCCACGTTGGCCAGCAGGGAGAAAATCTGCAGAGCATCGATAAAGGCCCAGGCTTCCTTCTGTCCGCCTTTGATTTCAAAGGTGAAAATGGAGGCGCCTCCGTTGGGGAAATAGCGCTGATACAGGTCGTGATCCAGATGATCCGGCAGCGCGGGATGATTCACCTTTTCCACCAGGGGATGATTCTGCAGGTATTCCACCACCTTGGCGGTGTTTTCGGCGTGGCGCTCTAAGCGCAGGGACAGGGTCTCCGTGCCCTGCAGCAGCAGGAAGGCATTGAACGGAGAAATGGCAGCGCCAGTATCCCGCAGCAGGATGGCCCGGATGTAGGTCACGAAGGCCGCCGGCCCTACAGCGTCGTAGAAGGACACCCCGTGGTAGCTGGGGTTGGGGTCCGCAATGTTGGGGAACTTGCCGCTGGCTTTCCAGTCGTAGCGGCCGGCTTCCACGATGACGCCGCCTAAAGTGGTTCCGTGACCGCCGATGAACTTCGTGGCGGAATGCACCACAATGTCAGCCCCGTGCTCGATGGGGCGGATCAGATAGGGCGTACCGAAGGTGTTGTCAATCACCAGGGGCAGGCTGTGGCGATGGGCGATTTCAGCGATGGCGTCAATGTCCGGAATGACGCTGTTGGGATTTCCCAGGGTCTCGAGATAAACCGCCCGGGTGCGGTCAGTGATGGCCGCTTCCAGTTCTTCCAGGTTGTGAGCGTCCACAAAGGTGGTGTCCACGCCGTACTGGGGAAGGGTGTGGGCCAGCAGGTTGTAGCTGCCGCCGTAGATGGTCTTCTGGGCGACGATGTGACCGCCGTTGGCCGCTAAGGCCTCAATGGTGTAGGTGATGGCCGCCGCGCCGGAGGCCACAGCCAGAGCTGCACTGCCGCCCTCTAAGGCTGCGATGCGCTTTTCAAACACCTCCTGGGTACTGTTGGTCAGACGGCCGTAGATGTTGCCCGGATCCGCCAGACCAAAACGATCCGCCGCGTGCTGGCTGTTGCGGAACACATAGGAGGTGGTCTGGTAAATGGGCACGGCCCGGGAATCGGTGGCAGGATCCGCCTGTTCCTGTCCTACGTGCAGCTGCAGGGTTTCAAATCTGTAATCGCTCATCTTCTTTTCCTCTTTTCCTTTTTTTCTTGACTGCTGCCAGCCGGTTTTGGCGGCATAAGGGCATCTCGAGCTTTCACGCAGGCAGAACACCCACGGAATCAGGTACTTCTCCCCAATGGAATCTGTCCTCTTGTTTTTCTGATTATACGCATATTTCCTACTTTGTCAATAGGTTTTAAAGGTTTTTATCGAAAGCCCGGTTCCCACTGCCAGACAGGGACAGTTCACAGAGGGAATCCGGCGATATTTTCGAGGCCTTTTACCGCTGCACTTTTCGAAGCCGTTGAAATCCTTTATAATAGAAAAGTTCCTGTATCCACAACTGCTCCTCTGCCTCTACCGTCTGACAGAAAGGACCTTCTGTTTCCATGACCCGCTTATTTCAAAGAAAACCCGCCCACGCAGCGATGCAGATTTCCATCTGCGCCGCGGTTCTTTTCGTGATTGTCGTCATCAGCCGCTTTACCATCTTCCGGAATCCCGTTGTGGTTACCTACGCCCCCGAGGATGTGGGTGCCGCACTGATGAACGAAACGGATCGTCTCACCTTCGATGTGCCGGATCCTAAGGTTGCGGAATTCGGCGACATTAAGGCAAAGGGCAGCAGACTTTACATTCCGGTAAAAGCCCACCAGCCCGGTTCTTTCCATCTGGATGTTTATGACGCCAACGGCGAAACCCTGTATCTGGGTTCCTTTCAGGCGGATCGTTTCGGCACGGTCTTTGATTCCACCACCGGCAACTTTACCGGCGATACCGCGGTCACCTTTGCGCTGACGGCCTTCTGGTTTGCCGTGGCTGCCATCATGTTCTGGCATTATCTGCAGGCGAAGGGACCCTCCTTTTATTCCTACTCCACCATTTATTTTGCGGGTTTTTCCCTGTTTGCCCTTTCCAGCGGCATTATGATGCTCCTGTCCAGTGTCCGTCACGCCCTGCAGCCGGATCAGCACCCGATGTACAGCGTCTACCATGCCATGAGCGGAGCCAGCAGTTCCTTTATCATGATCACCAGTCCCGCTATCCTGATCTTCTCCATCGCCATGGCCGCCAGTAACATTGCTCTGCTGCGCCATGAACGGCCGCGCTTTGCCAACCTGCTGGGCCTTCTGATTCCCTTCGTCATGGTTGCCGGTGCTGCCTTTATCCTGACCTTTACCGGGCGATCCTTCGCCGGTTCCGTCCAGGAATTCCGCATCCGCAGTACCACAGACAACGTGCTGGCCACCATCTATGTCTATTTTGAATGCATGCTGGCCGGCTCTGTCATCTGCGGGCTGAAGGCCGCCAGACATCGGCCGGGTTTTGATAAGGATTACATTCTGATTCTGGGCTGCCGGTTCTTTAAGGACGGCACCTTGACGCCCCTCTTAAAAGGCCGGGTGGACGCTGCGCTCTCCTTCTGGAAGGCCCAGAAGGAAGCCACGGGAAAGGAAGCGGTGTTCATTCCCTCCGGCGGACAGGGTGCGGACGAAACCATGCCTGAAGCCGAAGCCATGCGCAGATATCTGCTGTCAGAGGGCGTTCCGGATGCCCTGATCCGGCCGGAAACGGAATCCAAAAACACCTATCAGAACATGGCCTTTTCCAAAAAGATCATCGAAGCCGAAAAACCGGACAGTGCGGTGCTCTTTTCCACCACCAACTATCACGTCTACCGCAGCGGCCTGTGGGCGCAGCTGGCCGGACTTCCCGCAGAAGGCATCGGCGGGAAAACCAAATGGTGGTTCTGGCCCAATGCCTTCATGCGGGAGGTTGTGGGCCTGCTGCAGAACCGCATCAAACAGGAGGTGATCCTTCTGCTGCTGATCGCGGCCTACTTTACAGCCCTGTCCATGCTGCTGCCGGTGTAAGACGCTGCGAAGGCGGGACAAAAGGGAACACGGTCCCCTTTTGCCCCGCCTTTTTCTTTTTTCCCCACCGGCCCAACAGGATTGTCCGATACAAACAATTAATGAGAACATGTACATCCATATAAGAAACCGGTGATTGTGCTTTTCTGCTCCACATGCTACAATCAGCTAGCTTAATCTGTATAAAAAGATCGGTATTATTGACGAATCCTGCCGATTGCACCGTCCTCTGAGTCGCGTATTAAGTTACATCTGGTTCTTTCGACAGGAGGTCTTACATTGACCGAGTCCGCTATCCTTACCGGCATTGTTCTGCTGATCCTGTTCGCCTTTATTGATTTTTATTACGGGATCCGTTCATTTCGTCAGCCTGAAGAAATCGGACTGTATCTAGGTCTGGCCGGCATGTTTGCCGGTATCATTACCCTTTCCTACACCTTCAGTATTCTGACGCCCGCTTACCGCTGCATGTCTGTCATGTCCAGCGTTTATTTCATATGCATTGACTGGCTGCTGGTTACTCTTCTCCATTTCGTTTACCGCATCACCGGTTCCCACAAATTAAAAAGCACCATCACCATCCGCAGTGCCATCTGCGTCGTAGCCGCCATCGACACCCTGATTCTGGTCACCAATATTTTCACCGAGATTGCTGTCAGCTACCAGCGGCGGGGATACGGCATTGCTTCCTATGTGTATGAAATGAAGCCGCCCTACTATGCCCATCTGGCCTTCACCTACTGTCTGGTGGTTCTGATTCTTACCATTCTGGTCATCAAATGCGCCAGAACGCCTCGCCAGTACATGAATCAGTACGCACTCATCATCCTGGCCATTGTTCTGATCGTCGTCATCAATGCGGTGTTCCTGTTCTTAGACGGAAATATCATCGTCACAAAGGTGGATCTGTCCATCGCCGGCTACAGTCTGGGGCTGTATCTGCTGTACTGGGCAGCCTTTGAATACCGGCACAAGGACATGCTCAAAAGCCTGTCCATGACCATTTTCGAAAATATCGATCAGGGAATTGTGCTGTTCGATCACAACCAAAAGCTGATTATGCGCAACAAGCGGGCGGAGCAGCTTCTGAAAGATGTCCAATTCTCGGAAAGCATGCACCAGGAATCCTTCATGGACGAGTGCCGCGTTCCGGAAAACGTCCGGGAGAACACGGATCACTTCAGCATTCAGTGCGAAACCAGCGAAAAGCAGAGTCAGCCGCTGCGCTGTGATTATAGGCTGCTGCGGGACGAACAGGGCGAGCCCATCGGAAACCTTTATGTCTTTACCGACAGCTCCAGCCATATCGATCTGCTCACCGGATTTCAGCACTGGGAGGTTCACCGCCGCTTCATTGCCGAGAATCCCTACAGTTTCACCCATCCCACCACGGTGGTGGTGTTTGACATCTCCGGTCTGGGGGAAATCAATCAGACCTTTGGACGGGAAGTGGGCAATCAGCAGATCCGCAACCTGTCCCGGCTGATGATGAAGACCCTGCCCACCGACACTCACTTTGTGCGCGGCTATGAAGCCCATCTCGTGGCCATCTGCCAGGGCCACCCGGAATCCGAAATTGCCGAATATGTCCGCGCCATCGTTTCCGCCGGATCCGGCACCATCCTCTACGGTATGAGTTCCACCGTGGACTTCAGCCAGACCGCCCTGCGGGACTTTGAGGAAAGCGAAACCTCCGATCTTCTGAAAACCATCGACGCCGCCTCCCGGGCGCTGCAGGTGAAAAAGCTGCTGAGCAAGAAGTCGCCCCACTCTCACACACTGACCAGTCTGGTCCGCGCCCTGCAGGAGTCGGATTCCGAGACGGAAGAACACGTCCAGCGAACCCAGAAAACCGGTATCGCCCTGGGTCAGCGGATCGGTCTTACGGATTCCCAGCTGGCCGACCTGCGACTGCTTTGTCTTCTCCACGACGTGGGCAAAATCGGCATTCCGCTGGAAATCCTAAACAAGCCCGGAAAGCTGAGCGACGCCGAGTGGAAGGTGCTGAAAACCCACCCGGAAAAGGGCTATCAGATCGCCATGAGTTCCAGCGATTTAAACCCCATCGCCCGGATGATTCTCTACCACCATGAGCGCTGGGACGGCAAGGGATACCCGGAAGGACTGGCCGGAAACAGCATTCCGCTGCTCTCCCGTGTCATCTCCATCGTCGATTCCTATGACGCCATGGTCAACGACCGCGCCTACCGAAAAGCCCTTACCCCGGAGCAGGCCCAGGATGAAATCCGCCGGAACGCCGGCACCCAGTTTGATCCCGCCCTGGCCGCTGCATTCCTGGAGATGCTGGAAGAAAATCCGGAAATCGCCCTGGGCGAACGCACCGGAAACAACGATGTGCGGCTCTTTACTGACAGCGCCATCGCCCCGGATTACGACGGAAAAACCTACCCGATTCCCTACAGCCGCTACCGGCTGAACATCGATGACGTGATCATTGAAATTGACGAATTCTTTGAAGAACTGACCGGGTATTCCGCAAAGGATGTCATCGGACGGATGTCCCAGTACGACCTGGTTCCCCAGGAAGACCGGGCCTACTATATGGCGCAGGTCAGCAAGCAGTTTTCGCTGCATAACGTGGCCTATCTGACCCACGAACTGCTGCGCAAAGACGGCACCCGGATCTGGGTGATCTGCTACGGAAAACGCTATTACGATTCCGCAGAAAAATCCTACCGCAGTGAAATTCTGATCTTTAAGAGCAGGGCACCCGAACTGCCGAAAGAATAAACGACGCGGAGCAGGAGATCTCATCTCCCGCTCCGCGCTTTTTCATTCTGAAACCATGGGGTTCTATTCCCCTTTTATCGTGTTCAGAACCATACGGCGGTTTCCGCCGTTTTCATCTGTTGCTCCGCTGCGGGCCATGGCCACCAGAATCATAAACAGCAGATCCAGGTTCTTTTCGCTTGTATACACCCGGAAAAACATGGGGTTGGGGATTTTGCTGGCCACGGCGTGCTGCTCGGCATCCTCCTCGTGAACGCGGTGATGAAGTACAGTTCCCGCTCCGCCCCCTTTTCCGACGGATCATAGCGGATTTCCCCCTGGTTTTCCTTCAGTTCACGGACGGATTTCTTCTCCCTGATGGTCAGATAGACAATCGTCACCAGGATCACGGCACCCACCACCATGGCGTAAACGCCGATGGCAAAGCCGGATGTGACCTTATTGGGATCCGCCGGATCGTAGCGCACTTCCACCGTTTTGCCCACTTTGTAGGACGGGCTGTAGGTATTCAGGACATTGGTATATTCCTTGCCGTCCACCGTATAATTGGCGGTCACGATATAGGAGTCATCCTCCGAGGTGGAATCCGGATCCACCTTAATGGACAGGATCGTCGCCGTGGTTTTCTCATACCCCGCCGACTGAATGAAGGTGGAATAAATGCCAAAAGCCAGTGCCACCACCGCGATCAATGCGGCAATCGTTTTAATCCCCGGTCCTTTTAGTCAACTACCCACCCACTAAAGTGAGTGGGCTTGTAACTCCCCGGTAGTGCTAACATCTTACGACTCCTACCTTTAGCTTGCCTGATTGCTCAGACAGTGGGGTTACATCGCAGGGTGATTGACTGCACCCTTATCATCTCAGATATGCTGAGGTGATACTGTATCCGGTACTTGACTATCCTTTGCCATCATCTTGCCATTCGGCAAGAAGCTTAGATAGTTGATTCCCATGCGATACAGATTCATAGCTCCGATACGGTCATCATTAGATGTATAACCACAAGATTTACAGCAAAAGATATGTTTCTTCTTGTCGCGGTTAGACTTTTCCGTGTGACCGCAAACGGGACAGGTCTGGCTCGTATAACGAGGATCTACGGTAATTACCGAACTCTCATTGAGCGCAGCCTTGTACTTTAACTTCTGCTCCAGGTCGTAAAACGACCATGATACCGAAACATAGCGATCCTTACGGCGCACCTTCTCGGTAGCGGAGCGGACACCAGACAGGTCTTCCAAGACAAACAGGGTATGCTTCGGATTGGAGTAGACGAGTGCCTTTGATACACAATGGTTTACATCCTGCATCCAACGGTTTTCTCGCTGACCGATAGCTTTTAGCCTTCGTCTTGCAGAAGGGGTCTGTCTCTGCTGAAGTTCCTTACGGAGCTGTTTGTACTTAGCACGCTTTTCCTTAACAGCTCTGCCGCTTACAAAACCAGAGTTGTGCTTGCTGTCATAGGTTGCGACAATAAAGTTAATGCCTCTGTCCACACCGACGACATTACAGACATTTGAATCTAAGGCTTCAGGAACATCTCTGGTAACAGGGATATGCAGAAAATACTTGCCGTGTTTCTTTACAAGTTTAGCAGTGCCAAAAGAGTAGATGTCGTGGTTAAAGTATTTCTCCATGCCACCAGAATAGTATGGCAGCTTCACACGACCACTAAGTGTATTTACAGAAAACAGGTTCTGTGTAAGAGAATAGTCTCTGTTCCACACAAGATCATACTGAGGTTTTGAGAAATCAGGTTTAATCCACGCATGCTGATTCTCTAAAATAGTTTTATATCTTGCAATAACTGTCTTGAAAACAGATTGTGCCATCTGGGATTTTAACCCATAGCGTTCACGGAGATCATAGTACAATACCTTGTTAAGTGAAAACTGCTTTAGGTCATGTGTCTGGAAGACGTAGTTTGCTACAAAATTACACGCACTGCGATAAGTATCCATAGTAACATCCAACAGCTCACGCTGCTCGGGTGAAACTTGGACCTGAATCTTTGCAGTAGTAGTGACTTGCATCAGTAACATCTCCCTTCATTGAATTTCACTATATAGTATCATAGAATAGATTTAGTGAATATGCAATAGGAGAAGCTACATTTATGCAAAATCGCTACAATCGCAGAAACAGACGCAAATCATCAGCATCATCAAACAGAGAACAACACATTGGCTCTGGATGCGGTATAGAGGTGTATTATCTAAACAATACTGGAAGAAGCACATCTTCTGGTCGGACGGATACTTTGTCTGTAGCATTGGGGAAGTATCATCAGCAACCATCGAAAAGTATATAGCCGAGCAAGGCTGAGAAAGGAGAAAGCGGCTCCTCCCACCTGCTAAAGCAAGTGGGTTTCCGCCGCTAAATTATTTATATGAAACCATACACATCTCCTTCCTTTTCGGATGATCTTTAAACTATATGATAACACAGTCAGCCGGGGCAATGTAGTTCTTCTTGTTTTTATACCCTCCCTTTCACTTCCTGTGCAAACCGCTCCGGAAACATCATCACCAGCTCTGCATGGGCCAGACCCTTGAACTCTTTCATCACCGTCTGCGGATAGGTTTTGCAGACAAATTCGATATCATGCTCCTTTTCTCTGGCCCGCTTTTCTTCCTCGCCGTACCAGTACTCGATCTTCGTATCCACCTTCGGAACCGGATTGGGCATGGAATAGTTATCGGTGGACCAGAAGACGTTATAGATCGTCCGGGGCGAATAATGCTGCTTATAGAACTTCAGCAGTTTCCTATAGTGCGCCTCCGGGTCTTCCCCCTTCGGTGTCCAACGTTGGGGCGGACAGGCCAGTTTCATCATCCCCAGGGACCGGGTAGCCAGCATGATCATGATCCAGTCTTTGACGGAGATCAGCCTGCAGATCCATTTGGGATACGGATAAGGTGTAATGCCGGCATCAATGATGGCCTTCTCCACGGGAATATCCTCTGTGGCCAGAAAGCGGATCACCGCTGCGCCTCCCATGGAAACGCCATACATCAGGTCGATTCGCCCAATGCCCCGGGCTCTCAGATACGCCGCAGCGTCTCTTGCATATTTCTCCAGGGAAACAAATTCCGTCCCCTGCTCATCGTGACCATCTGCGATAAAAAGATACACGTGATAGTCCCTGGCCACCGCCTCCGCGGAGGCCTTAAACACCCACCAGGGTTCCACCGCGCATTGGAACATGGCAAATATCTTCGTGTGCTCTTTTCCAAACTCATATACTTTCATTCCGGTTTTCCCCCATGCATGCTTTCATTCTGATTCTTCCTCATGCATTTCATCTCATGCATTTCATCTCGTTGTCAGTTGCGTGCAGCCTGCCGGTTCATGTATTGGAGCTGTTCTTTTCACAGAATCAGATGCTCCAGCCTGCGCTGGCATTCTGCAGCTGCGTCATGCGCCTGAAAAGGCTGTTCTCCTTTGCAAAAAGTTCGGAAGTGTCGTTTTGACACTTCAAGAAATGTCTTTCCCCAGAGTTATCCACAGCCCGGTAGAAGCTTTTCACGTAGATCAGGTTGGGCTTCCCGAGGCCCTGGCGTTTTCGTTCGATCAAGGTGAGTTCTTTTTCGGAGACTCGGCCAGGTAATAGCAGTTCTCCTTCTTGAGAGAGCATCCGGCTTTCCGGTTCTTCCAGAAGAAACAAC
>JAZPYY010000025.1:0-36660 GCA_045544375.1 Shuttleworthella sp. | reverse complement strand
GGCTTTTCCTTACTTTACTGCTTTAAGGTTTTTTGTTCGTTAGACTCTCGTCTAGTGCACCGCGCCCTTAAGCGTTACGCGCTGCACCGAAACTTTAAGAATCTTTCGAGGATTGTTTCACTGTTCAGTTATCAAGGATCTGTCGCTGCCCTTTTGCGTTTCGTCGTTAACAGCAACTCATATATACTAACACATGGTTGAGAGCTTGTCAACAACTTTTTCAGATTTTTTTGATTTCCTTTCGGAAGTCCGCGAAAAAGGCAGAAATCAAAGCACCGCTCGAAGCGGTGCGAGATATATAGTATCAAATTCGGGTCGGGGTGTCAACCGCTATATGTAGAAATTTTTCACGGAATAGGAGTCCAGATCTTGCGGTCTTTCGTCGGAAACACAATGGGTTACCCCAGCAGGTTCATTAACGGGTTGTTCTGGGCGATGAAGGTCAGCAGCGGACTTTCCTGTACCCAGACCCGGATCTGTGCGCCCCAGGAGGTCAGAGAGAAGATATCCACAATGACCAGGGCGGTCCACAGATACAGCAGGCCGATGAGCATGCCGATGAGCGCCCCCAGCAGATGACTGACCCCGTGCACCACCGGCGCCTTGTCCACCACATGCACCACCCCGCTTAACAGCACAGTCGCCACTTTTGCCGCCAGCCAGGTGATCAGAAGGCTTAAGCCCTGAATCAGATATCTGGTCCAGGAAGCGGCCACGGATGAGCCGCCGTCGTGAATCGACTGGAGGGCTGCCTGCTGGGCGGCTTCCTTTGCGCTCTGGATGGCCGTCTGGGTTCCGGTGGTGATGGCCTCCGACAGGTCGTCGATTTTCTGGTTGACGGTATCCGGCAGATTCTCCCGGATTTCCGACAGCAGCCCCGACATGCTGTTTTCGGCCGCCTGATCCCCGGCTTCTCCGGAGGTTTCGGCGATTCGCTCCCACAGTTCGTCGCTGCGTTTCGTCAGATAATTCAGAGTTTTTTCATATATAAAAGATTCCAGCGGCGTCTGTTCCGTCAGGAAACGGGTAACGTGGGGCGTTAAGGCAAACAGGAATACCAGAACGATGATCCAGCCTGCCAGTCCTACGCCCATCTTTAACACACCCTTTTTGGCCCCGTAAATGGCTCCGATGATAATCACAGCCGCGGCAGCGATGGTTCCGACAGTCATACTCCCTCCTGTAAACGTGCGGCCCCGGTTTTTGCCGGGGCCGGATGGTGTTGCTTCTATTTATAAGAGACGAACGCCAAAAGTCCGACTTCACGCCACGCTCGCGTGGCGGTGGAGGAGAGACTTATTGGCGTTTGAATCATTATACTACCGCAGCCGCACCTGCTCTAAAATCTGCTCCCGCACGATGACGTATTCCCGCGCACTTTCCTGAGGCAGGATGCACCGCACGTCGCTGTCAAAGATATAGGAAAACTTCCGTTCTCCCGCAGGGGACAGTAGCAGCAGCTGTTCTTCTTCGATGGCAGCCAGCTCCCCGTTGGAAAGCATCTGCAGTTCTTCAAAGGATTCCGTCAGATCCGTTTCGTATTTCAGACTGCCGGAGGCATTGTACACCTGCACATGGGCGACGTTGGTTCCGTCTTCCTCCGTTCCGCCGGTGACAAAGCCAAAGGCGTTTTTGCAGTGAAACACGGTGCGGATTTTGTCCACGGAAAAGATCTGGGACGCGGTTTCCGGGGTTCCCTTGATATCAAAGAGAATCAGTTCGTTGTCGCCAAAGGCGCACAGATGCTCGCCGTCTAAGCATTCCAGCTGGGGAATGACCATGTTGGCATAGGAAAAGCGGCCCACGATGTGGTCTTCCCGGTCCGATCCTAAGCGTCCGAAATTGTAGAACAGCAGGGTGGTTTTCACATCCCCGGCGTTTACGTCAAGCAAAGACAGAGCCAGGGTCTGGCCGCTGCTGCCTAAGGCCATGGCGATGGGATATCCGGAGTTGTCCAGATGGACTTCACCCGAGGCGTACATGGTTCCGTCGGAGTTGTACAGGCGCACATAGCCCGTATCCCTTTCCTGCATCAGGGCGGCGACCATGCCATTGGCGCTGACCCGGCAGGTGACGATGGGCAGGTTGGTCTGGATGGCCGATACCCGGCCCTGGGGCGACAGAAGGCGGATCTGGGTGCCCCGCTCGTCAAAGAGGATCATGTAGTCGCCGGCCGCATCCGCCGTGGGATTGGACATCTCATAGGTGTCGTTCCACAGAAGCGCTCCGGTCAGGTCGGTATAGAATGCACCGTCCGCGCTGTACTTCAGCAGATTTCCGCCAAAACCCGCATAGCGGGTTCCGGCGGAATCGTCCAGTTCGGTATAGGCGCGCACGGTGTAATCGTTATATGTACGGACGCGGTTTAAGACAGCCGCGGACAGAAGGACGGCCACAAGAAGCAGGGACAGGAATAATCCCATCCGATGCGCAGATATCCAGCGTTTTACGCCGCCTGTTGTTTCGATCTGTTCCTCCGACATACGTTCTCCGATAAATCCGGCAGCCGTCACGGAGTATCCGTGCCGGCTGCGTGTATTCTGTGACTGAGCCATGCCCGCCAGACGAGCAAACGCAGGCGTTTGCTCGTAGTCGCGGCATTCGCCGTATGCGGGCTCGTCTGATCCTGCTTCTGCGAGTTTACTCGCAGCGCAGGATCTTCCTCGTCCGCGCATGGCTCATTGCTGATGCTTAGTATTCAAATACAGCTACCCCATAGGGCGACAGCGGGTAGGCGATGGAGTAGGGCTTTCCGTCGCACTCCTGCTTTGCGGGCGTGTAGGTCTTCTGGCGCTTTCTGCCGTCACCGAAGAAACGCTCTTCGTCACTGTCTAAGATCAGACGCATCCGCTTCTTCTCCGGTACGCCGACGCGGTAGTCGTCGTAGGCCATGGGGGTGAAGTTGATGACAAACAGCAGATTCTTGCCCTTGCGGCCGTGACGCACAAAGGAGAAGATGCTGCGGTAATGGTCATCCGCGTTGATCCACTCGAAGCCTTCAAAGCTGTAGACATCCAACTCGTACATGGCCGGATACTTGCGGTAGATGTGCAGCAGTTCCTTCATCCAGTTCTGCACGCCGGCGTTTCGGGGATCGGACAGCAGGAACCAGTCCAGCTCCCGCTCTTCGCTCCACTCCCGGTACTGGGCAAATTCCTGGCCCATGAACAGCAGCTTCTTGCCGGGATGACCCATCATGAAGGCGTAGCCCGCTTTCAGGTTGCGGAACTTGTCGTCCTCTAAGCCCGGCATCTTGTTTAACATGGAGCACTTTAAGTGCACCACCTCGTCATGGGACAGCACCAGAATGTACTTCTCGTACTGGTTGTAGCTCATGGCGAAGGTCATCTTGTTATGATTGTCCTTGCGGAAGTAGGGATCCAGCTTCATGTAATCCAGGAAGTCGTGCATCCAGCCCATGTTCCACTTATAGGAGAAGCCTAAGCCGTCGTCGTGCTCCACGTCGCCGGTGACCCGCGGCCAGGCGGTGGATTCCTCGGCGATCATCAGCGCGCCGGGATGACGTCCGCGGATCAGGGTGTTTAAGTGCTTGAAGAACTCGATGGCTTCCAGGTTTTCATGTCCGCCGTAGCGGTTGGGAATCCACTGGCCGGCCTGCTTGCCGTAATCCAGATACAGCATGGAAGCCACGGCGTCCACACGCAGACCGTCCACGTGATAGCGCTCGATCCAGTTTAAGGCGCTTCCGATCAGGAAGTTCTTCACCTCGTTTAAGCCATAGTTAAAGATCTTGGTGCCCCAGTCCGGATGCTCGCCCTTGCGGGGATCGCCGTATTCATACAGCGGATATCCGTCGAAATCCGCCAGGCCGTGGGCATCTCTGGGGAAGTGAGCCGGTACCCAGTCTAAGATGACGCCGATGCCCCGGCGGTGCATTTCGTCGATGAAGTACATGAAGTCCTTGGGGCCGCCGTAGCGGGAGGTGGGGGCATAGTAGCCCGTGACCTGATAGCCCCAGGATCCGTCAAAGGGATATTCGGACACGCCCATCAGCTCGATGTGGGTGTAGCCCATTTCTTCCACGTAGTCGCCCAGAGAATCCGCCAGTTCCCGCCAGGTGTAGAATCCTTCGTCCTCCCGGCCCGGGTGGCGCATCCAGGAACCCGGATGCACTTCGTAGATGGCCAGAGGTTCTTCGTAGAATTTTTCTCCGTTCTTCTCCCGGTTTTTCAGCCAGCCGGCATCCGTCCACTTGAAATCGTCCACCACGGCGATTTTTGATGCCGTGCCCGGACGCAGTTCCGCCGCAGTGGCGTAGGGATCGGATTTATCGAGACGCTTTCCGTCCGGCGTCACGATGGAAAACTTATAGAGATCTCCTTCCTTCGCTTCCGGAATAAAGGTTTCGAACACGCCCATGGACTTGGGCTCTACCCGCTCCATGCGGTTGGCCTGCTCATGCCAGCCGTTGAAATCGCCGATGACGTAGACTTCCGCCGCATGAGGCGCCCAGACATCGAAGAAAAAGCCCTTAACGCCGTTGATTTCGCCGGCGTGCGCGCCCATTTTCCGGTAGATGTCATAGTGCGTCGCCTGACCGAACAGATAACTGTCCATCTCTGTGAAGTAACTCATGGTACCCCCCTTGTGAATGATTGATATGTTCCCCTTTTCGCGCTTCGCGGTCCCGCCTCAATCCACAGACCATCCGCACTTCGTGCGTCTGTCGCTGCTTCGCAGCTTCCGTCTGTGGCTGTGTGGCGGTCCCTGCTTCGCGAACCGCAAAGAGCCATCCCTGCCCGCAAGCGGGCGTGCTGTCTCTTTTGCGTTTCGCGCATCGTGACTCTTATTTTTCAAAGTCCTTCTCGTGTAATAATAACCGTCCGGCTTCGTCCCGGTGGCGTGCGCCGATGCGTCCCACCAGTCCGAACAGGCCGCCCTGGTTGGCGCGGGTGATGGCGTCGTCTACGATGTTGCGCACCGTGCCCATGGAAAGCAGCGCGCCCTGGCGCTGGATCAGGTTTAAGTGGTTGTACAGCGCCAGCACGCCCATTTCGTCGATGCGGCAGCCGTTTTCTTCCGCGTAGGTGCGGGCGAAGTTGACCAGTTCGTCGATGGTGATGCTGGGGATGTCGATGCGCTGGGTGAAGCGGGAACTGAAGGCCGGGTTGTATCCCAGCATGGTTTCCAGTCCTTCCGCGTCATCCTCGGCGATGACAATCACGCCGCTCTGATCCGTGTCTAACAGGGCATTTAAGGCCGCCACGGTGGTGCGGTCCAGACCGCCGGCTTTTTCGATGATCAAAGCACCCTGGCGGATGCGGTCAAACAGCTGGAAGATGTCCTTGCCGTTTAACTGATCGCCGTCCACCCGGCCCACCGGGCCCTTGGGGAAGTGCACTTCTTCCTGCAGCACCTTCACGATGCTGACAGCCAGGGCGGATTTTCCGCTGGCCTGCCGTCCGCAGATCAGAAGGCCGGCGTTGCGGGAATGGGCATCGAGAATGCTTTCCCGCATGCCGCGGATGGCGGATGCTAACTGTTCCTCAATGCCGTCTAAGGGAGCAAAGTTGCTGAAATAGCGCAGCTCCTCCGGTGTCAGGCCCTTCTCCTGCTCTTCCTCCGTCAGTTCCCGGGGCTGTTCAAACATGCGGGGCATCCGCTGGGTGTGGCCCGCGGGACGCTGGGGCGCTTCCGGCTCCCTTACAGACGCGGCTTCCGGTTCTGCCGGCGCAGCGGCTTTTGCTTCTGCCGCCGGAGCCGCCTTCGGTGCCGGTTCCGCAGGCTTTCTCGGCGCGGGCGCATGGCGCACCGGCGCAGGCTTGGCGGGCTTTGCCGCGGGTTCCGGTTTCGCCGCTTTTTCCGCTTCTTCCTGGGCAGAGCGCTCTTCGTTATCCTCTGCGATCAGTTCTTCATGGGTTGCCCCGGCTTCCAGTTTCGGAATGATGGCGGCTAAGCGGGCAAGGATCTCGTTGGCCTCGGCTAAGGCCTGCTCCTTGGCGCTCTGGAGTTTTTCTTCCTCCGCCGCCTCTAAGGCCGCCTCCGCTGCCTTGCGGGTGCGCTCCCACTCGTCGAGAACGTCATCCATGGACAGTTTCTGGCCGGCCTGGGGTGCGGCTTCCGCCGCTTTGGTCTCCCCTTCGGGCTCCGCCGCGGGCAGTTCCGGAATCTCCGCAGCCGCTGCCGTCTCTGCCGCCGCCTTTTCCGGTTCCGCTGCCGCTTCCTTCGCCGCTGCCTCTTCTTCCTTTAAGGTCTCGGCAAACTGAGTGTGCATGGCTTCCGCGGCCCGGCGCTGTTCTTCCTCGCTGCGGGCCAACTGCACTTCCCGGGTATCCTGGGCCACCTGCAGATAGGGCATGGTGTCCACCAGTTCCTTGATGGCTTCCATGTTCTCGGTGACCGACTCCGTGCTCTTTGCCCGGAGGATCTCTTCGATATTCTTTTCGATTTCCTGCTGCAGGTTTAAGGTGTTAAACCGGGGCGAGGGAATCGGCACGCTGGGCATATCATCCACATCCGCCGGCGCGATGGCATCCGCCACCAGCTCCTGCATATCCTGGCTCTTGATCCGGCGCAGGCGCTCTTCCTGGGAAGCGTCCAGAGGACGGTACATGCGCTTTAATTCCAGCGCCTTTTCCACATAGGGGCCCTCGCCGAACCAGACGATGATCTCGTCGCACAGGTCGGTGCACTTTTCGATCTGACCCGTCTTCTGATAGAGGGTGGCCAGCTCCAGGGCCCAGTCCTCCATGAAGTCTTCTTCTTTCAGCTCTTCCAGAATGGAGATGAGGGTTTCATCAGGCGCTTCCTTCGCCTGAGCCAGCCGATAGCGGATCACAAACCGCAGACTGTCATGGGGGGCAATCTCCAGAAACTCGTCGTAATAATCCTGTGCCTTCTGCAGATCTCCCATTTTCAGGGAAACCATGGCCAGATGGTAGATGGGCATGCGTCCGATGGGGGAACGCTCATGGGCAAGAAGCAAAAGCTCCCGGGCGTCCTCAAACCGGCCGATCTGCTCGTACAGTTCCGCGCCCTTCGTCAGTGCAGACACGTTGTGCAGCTTGCTCCAGCCCGCGCCGTCCAATGCCGCGGCGGCGTCCTCGGTCCGCCCCTCGGCAATCAGATCCCGCACTTCATCTACCATTACCTGAAATTCGTTTTTTTCCACGTTGCTGCTCCTTTACATCGAAATCCGTGCGCTTTTCGCGTTACTTTTTCCGAATCTTCTCCACCAGCTGTTTAATGACTTCCGCCAGTTTTTTAAACAGTTCCGCCAGTTTCTTTCCCACCAGCTGCAGATAGGATACCCACTTCCCGTAGGGGGGACGCTTCGGCCGATCCGCGTTCTTTGGCGGTTTTTCGGTATAGATCACCGGCTGCCCGTTTTCATCCATATGATCCAGACGCAGGTACCGGGCATGTTCCTGGGGCAGATCCTTGCCGCGCAGGAAGTGACGGGTGCCCCGTCCGATCAGGTAATACAGAAGCGCCGCCGTCGGCACGCCGATCAGCATGCCCCCTAAGCCGAACAGTCCGCCGCCGATGACAATGCCCACAATGACATAAAAGGGCGATACACCGGTGGAGTTGCCTAAGATCTTCGGTCCGATCACGTTGCCGTCGATCTGCTGCAGAACGATGACGTAGATCAGGAAGTAAATGCCCTTCATGGGGTTGGTCAGGAAGATCAGGATCACCGTGGGCACCGCGCCGATGTAGGGACCGAAAATCGGGATGACATTGGTGACACCGATGATAACCGAAACCAGCACCGGGTACGGCATGCGCATGATCAGGCAGGAGAAATAGCAGATCACGCCGATGATGGCGGAATCAATGATCTTACCCACAATAAAGCCATAGAAGATGTCGTTGGCCTTGCGGCTGACGCTTAAAACGCGGTTCACCGCCGAAGCCGGCGCCACGGCACACAGGATCATCTTTGTCTGGCCCAGGAATTTTTCCTTCTCCACCAGCACGTAGTAGGCAACCACAAGACCGATCAGGCCGTTGACAATCAGACGTCCGAAGCTGATCACGCCGGTGGCCACCTGGTTCATCAGTTCTTCCTGGGTCAGTTCCAGATAGCCCAGCACCCAGTCCATGAACTGGTTGATGCCCGCCATGGTATCGCTGTTGCGGGCGCCGTCAATGGCTTCCGTAAACCGATAGCCCGTAATCATGTCCGCCCAGTCCAGCACGCCGGTCACCCGCTCCTGCAGATGCTCGTAAAAGTCTGTGGCGGCGTTGACCAGCTGGGGAAGCACAGTGCCGAAAAACAGGGTAATCAGGCCCACCACGATAATGATGGCTAAAAGAGAAGCTGCCGAACGGGCCAGTCGGGGCGCCTTCTCCGGTTTCCGTAAATGATCTTCCAGAAATGGGCAGAACCGCTTCTCGAAGGCCTTCATCATGGGGTTGACCAGAAAGGCCAGCACGAAGCCGATGATGAAGGGCTGAAGCACGGTGGTAATCCGGTCCAGCGCCGCTTTCAGTCCTTCAAAGCGAAGGACGCAGAAATAAAAGATAATGATGCAGCAGGCCGTAAGGATCACCGCCAGCGCAACCTGCCACACACGCCGCTGAAGATCGTCCAGCCGCGCGTGGGAATCGCTTTCCGGGATTCGGCCGATGCCGGCTTCCTGGACCGGCCGGCCTTCCTCCGGCTGTGTATGTACCTGTTTGATTTCGGGACCGATGTCGCTCAAAATACCCTGTCCTTCCCTTGTCTTATCCGCGGTAGTAGTTGATCAGGCAGCCTTTCAGGATGATTTCCCGCTCCGTATCCGTCACCGGATCCATGCGCAGGGTAAAGGGCGCGAGGCCGTCTTCGCCCACCACGTAAGCTGTAAATTCCGTAGCACCGGCGGCCATGGCCTCGCGGATGCCCGGCAGGAAAATGTAATCCAGGTTTTTAAAGGGCAGTTCCCCTTCGTCAATCAGGAAGGGCAGCATACCCCAGTTAATCAGGTTGGAGCGATAGCGCTTGGTGGCGTATTCGTTGGCGATGTTGGCCCAGCCGCCCAGCACCTTCTGGCAGGAAGCCGCCTGTTCCCGGGCGCTGCCGTCGCCGGGTTTCACGGCGAAGATGGTGCTGCCCACGCCTAAGTTGGAGCGGTCCAGTTCCGGGAAGTGGGGTTTGATGCGATGCACCACATCCCGTACCTCGGGGGCTGCGTCGCCGATGCAGGTGTCGGCCTCAATGGCCTTCTGTGCCAGCTGCACCTTTTTCGCCCGGCCCACGTACTCGGGATCCTTGCGGGAAAGGGTAAATTCCGCCAGGCCTAAGGGGTTGGAGCGATAGGACGAGGTTTCGCCGGAGGGAATCAGCTCGTCGGTGGTGGTGACGGGATCGTGGATCTCGGAAACCACCTGCAGCAGCATGTTTTCCGGCAGGGCGCTCATGGCCGGCCAGTCCTTGATGTTGGGGCCGAAGCGCACTTCCTGGTCAGGATCTGCCACGCCGTGGCTGTCAAAAACGCGGTTGGCGTAAATGGTGCTGTCGAAGAAGTAGCGCGGTTTCGTGAAGTTTCCGTCGAACTCGGTGGCCGCGGTTAAGAAGCCCTTGTTGGCCGCCGTGGCTGCGATGGAACGGGCATCCATTAAGGCCACGGACGCAATCTGGCCGTTCTGCAGCTTGCTGCCTTCCCGGTTGGGGAAGTTGCGGGTGGAGTGACGGATGGAGAAACCGTTGTTGCCCGGGGTGTCGCCGGCGCCGAAGCAGGGGCCGCAGAAGGCGGTCTTTAAAACGGCGCCCGCCGCCATCAGATCCGCTGCGCAGCCGTTTTTCACCAGCTCCATGTAAATGGGCATGCTGGCGGGGTACACGCTTAAGGTAAATTCGTCCGCACCGATGGAAGCGCCCCGGAGGATGTCCGCCGCGTCGGTGATGTTTTCAAAGCCGCCGCCTGCGCAGCCGGCGATGATACCCTGATCCACGTACAGGCGTCCGTTGCGGATCTTATCCCGCAGAGAGTAGGGCACCTGGCCGTCAAGGCTTACCGCTGCCCGCTTTTCCACGTCGGCTAAAATATCTTCCAGGTTCGCCTGCACCTCAGCAATGGTGTAGGTGTTGCTGGGATGGAAGGGCATGGCGATCATGGGATCGATGGCGGACAGATCCACGTCCAGCAGCCCGTCGTAGCAGGCCACTTCCGCCGGAGCCAGTTCGCGATAATCGGAAAGCCGTCCGTGCATCTCGTAGAAATCCCGGATGGTGTCGTCGGTCTGCCAGATGGAAGACAGGCAGGTGGTTTCGGTGGTCATGACGTCCACGCCGATACGAAAATCTGCGGACAGGGAAGCAACCCCCGGTCCCACAAATTCCATCACCTTGTTTTTCACCAGGCCCTTGGCGAAGACTTCGCCGATGATGGCTAAGGCCACGTCCTGGGGACCCACGCCCTTCTTCGGCGTGCCGTGCAGGTAGATAGCCACCACGTCAGGATAGCTGATGTCGTAGGTTTTGCCTAAAAGCTGCTTTACCAGCTCCGGACCGCCCTCGCCCACCGCCATGGTGCCTAAGGCGCCGTAACGGGTGTGGGAGTCACTGCCTAAAATCATACCGCCGCCGGTGGCTAACATTTCCCGGGCGAACTGATGGATAACCGCCTGATGCGGGGGCACGTAGATGCCGCCGTAGCGCTTGGCGCAGCTTAAGCCAAACATGTGGTCATCTTCGTTGATGGTTCCGCCCACGGCGCACAGACTGTTGTGGCAGTTGGTGAGCACATAGGGCATGGGGAAGCGCTCCAAGCCGGAGGCGCGGGCTGTCTGAATAATGCCCACGTAGGTAATGTCGTGGGAAGTCAGCTTGTCAAACCGGATCTGCAGACGGTCCATGGCGCCGGAGGTGTTGTGGGACGACAGAATGCCATAGGCAATGGTGCCCCGGCGGGCTTCGTCGGCATCCGGTGTGCGGCCGCATTTTGCGGCAAGGGCAGCTTCGTCCTCGCAGATTTCGGTACCGTTCAGCAGGTAAATGGGTTTGTCAAAAAAATACATATGGGGGTCTCCTTGTAATTGTGCAGTCTTTTCCTTATCCCTCTTATAATAAAGAAAATGCCCGCTGTTTTCAAGCACAGCGGGCATATCCGTCTCTTTTTATTCAATGAACAGATCATCTTCTGCAGCCGTTTCTTCTGCCGGTGCGGCTTCCTTTCCGGCGGCCTGTTCCAAAGCGGCTTTTTTGCGGAAGTATTCGGGATTGACGATGATTTCGGGTCCGTTTTTCTTCGCGTCGGAAGATTCCTCCGCGGGCGTCTGCCAGTCAAAGGCTTTCGGGCCGTCGTCTAAGCCTTCGGCGGATTCCGGTTCCCGGGCAAGGCGGCGGTTTTCCTCTTCAATCAGCAGCTGATACTTCCGGGAGTCCAGCATATCCTGCAGCTGCTCGCGAAGCACCGTCTGGTTGGCCCGATACTCTTCCTGTTTTGTCCGAAAGGCGGCCTGGCTTTCGTGGAAGGCCTCGGTAAAGCCCCGGATCATGTCGTCGGTCTGGGTCCGCAGGGCTTCTAATGCCTGATCCGTGAACAGAATGGACGCCGCATAGACATCCTCTGCCTTGCGCTGGGCGTCTTCCAGCCGCTCTTCGGCTTCCCGGCGAAGGGCCCGGTCGTTGCGGTCCCGGACAGACTGGATCAGTTCGTATTCTTCCAGCATCTGCTCCATGCACTTGTTTAAGCGGGCCAGCAGCATCAGGGTTTCGCTGCGGTTGATGACGCACTGCACCGGACTGTTGCTGTAGGCGGGAGCGCGGGAGATCATGACCTGAAGCTCGCGCAGTGTGTTTTCGGTATCGGCTTTGGCACCCATAGCATCTCCTTTATTATCCTCACCCGTTTTCAAATAAAGCCTGCTTTGCATGCGGACATGCAGCAGGCTCTATGTGTAAACATTCTATCCATTCTTGAGACCAAGCGTCCCGCTTCGAATCCCGGCAAAAGACGTTACCTCTGCCGCCGGCTCAACCCAGGCGCCCTTAAGGCACATGAGCCCTCCGTCTTAGTGCTGCTCCATTCCTGACCTGACACGGTTCGACGGTGCCCATTGCTTAAGACCCGGATATCAACGCCACGTACAGAGGGCAGCTCTTCCACCCGACGGACCCTAGGCGGGACATCACCCCAGCTATAGCGGATTGCTGGTACAGGGCACCGCTAGCGCCCCGGCTGCTTGGATTCCCTATTTTAGGCTATTTTTCCCCGCCTGTCAAATCAGGCAATAGCGGCTGTGTCTGGGGCTTCGAAGGCGCCGGGGTTTTCTCCTTCTGTGCCTCATCGATCTGTTTCTGCTTTTTCTGCAGGCGAAGTTCCTCGAAGAAGCCGGTGAGAAGCCGGGCGCACTCTGCTTCCAGAATGCCGGTTTCACATTCCACCTGATGGTTGAAACGGGGCTCGGAGAAGAGATCCAGAATCGATCCCGCGCAGCCGGCCTTCGGATTCATGGCTCCCACATACACCTTGGGAATGCGGGCCTGGACAATGGCTCCCGCACACATGGGGCAGGGCTCTAAGGTCACGTACAGCTCGCAGTCCTCTAAGCGCCAGTCACCGGTTTTGCGGCAGGCGGACTCGATGGCCGTCAGTTCCGCGTGTTTGGTCACGTTTTTATCCGTGTTGCGCCGGTTGTAGCCCCGGGCGATGATGTGCCCGTTCTGCACAATCACGCAGCCGATGGGCACCTCGTCGATCCGCCAGGCCTTTTCGGCCTCTTTGATCGCCGCCCGCATGAATTTTTCATGTTCCCGGCGCAGCATGCCGTTTTCCAGATTCTCGAAAAAAGCCATCTGTCCTTCTCCGTCTGTATGATGTCCCTTAGTTGGCAATGGGATGATGGGCCGTGGGGCTGCTTTCCGTCAGGGGCATAAAGGCGTAGCCGTTCTCTAAGCCCCACTTGATAACCCGCTCCATGGCGTCCACGGTGTATCCCTTACTGTCGTGGCAGAGCACCACGGCTTCCGTCTTGCCGGATACGCCGTTGATGATGTTGCGGTACACCTGACCGCTGTCTGTGGTGGCGCCCGCATCGCCGCTGGCCACGTTCCAGTCAAAGTATACCATGCCCCGCTCTGCCGTCTGCCGGGCAAGGGTGGTCATGATGCCCCGGCTGTAATTGCGGCTGACCTGGTTGGAACTGCCGCCCGGGAAACGCATCAGCCGGGTACGGCTTCCGGTCTTCTGCTCCAGCAGGGTCTGAATGCGCTCCTGATCCGCCCAGAAAGCGCCGGTGCTGGCGTAGATCCTGGCGTAATCGTGGGTGTAGGTGTGCACCGCCATGGCGTGTCCCGCTGCCGCCTCCCGGGTCATGCAGTCGGCATAGCCGGGCATGGCGCCGGTGACGAAGAAGGTCGCCTTGACGTTGTACTTGTCCAGAATGTCCAACAGACGATTGGTGTGGGGACCCGGGCCGTCGTCAAAGGTCAGATAAATCACCTTCGGCGGGGTATCCCGCACCTCCAGCAGATGGCTGTTTTCATCGTAGCGGTACCAGTGGCCGTAACGGTTGACCCAGGTGCCCTTGTAGGACACGCCGCCCATGCCGAAACGGACTTCGCCGATCCCGGTATCCTGTCCGTTTGCCGTGGCGTACACGCCGGCGATGCAGGTGCCGTTTTCCATGCGGTCATCCGCACTAAAACGTACGCTCCAGACACCGTCGCCCACGGTTTCGGCGTTGTACCACTGCAGATCGTCCTGTCCGTGACCCTCCGACCAGATGGCTATTTTCACGCCGCTGACACCGTTATTCTCCAGGGGATGATAAACGCTCACCTCATAGGTATTGCCCTCCACCCAGGTGGAAACGATGGTGTTGGGGGCAATGGCAAAAATGCCCCAGGGATCCCGGCCCGAGACGCCGTACCAGGCAATACCCTCGGCGTTCCAGCTGGCTGCGGTGATGGAGTTGTATTCGTACAGATCCGCCGTATAGTGATGGGCACCGGTCTGGGCTCCCGGCAGAAATGCACGGTACATGGGCACCCGCTGCTGATCGTCAGAATACCAGGCGATGCCCTCGTCGTTCCAGCCGCCTTCGATAAGCACCCGCCGCTCGTTGGCGTCTGTGGTGTAGTGGTGATCCGTGGAATAGGGATTGAACAGCCGGTACACCGGGGTGGCGGAAATGGCCGGTGCGTACCAGGCCACGCCCTCGTAACGCCAGCCGTTATTCATCAGATGATCCCGTTCCACGGTGTTCGCCGTGTACAGATGCTCACCGGTGGAATAGCATAAAAGGCGGTACATTGCCGTAGGTGGCATTTCCGCCGGAGGATCCTGTGATGCCGACGGTTCTTCCGCAGCCGGCGTTTCTTCTGCCGCAGGCTCCTCCGCCGCCGGCGTTTCTTCGGACACCGCCGCGGGTTCTTCCGCCGAAGCCCGAAGGGCCGCTGCCGGCAGGCATCCGATCACAAGACACAGTGTTAAAATCAGTGAAATCCAGGTAAACTTCCTCTGAAAACGCAAAACAAAGCCTCCCTTCTTAGCCCATAAAGTTTCACAGCTCCAAAGGTAAGTCTATCGCAAGAATGCGAAAAAGAAAACCGCAATCCCATGACAGAACTATTTCATTTTTGTAAAAATAAAAAGTCACCGTTTCTTTGCGAAGCGCCGGCAAAGCAGAAAAACCGCAAGCCCGATGGCGGCGCCGGCGGCGTCAATCAGCACGTCCCGGACTTCGCCGCTGCGCCCCGGCACAAAACGCTGGTGAAACTCGTCCGATGCCGCGTACAGCACCGCAAGCCCCCAGGATAAAAACCACAGCCGCAAAGGTGTCCAGGCCAAAAATGCCTCCTTCGCCCATGTCAGCAGCAAAATTCCCAGCACCGCATATTCCGCCATGTGGGCACTCTTGCGAACCACCACCTCCGTGCGCTGACGGATCTGCTCCCGGGTCTGCATTGGCAGCTGGTCAAAATCCCGATGCAGCACATGCACAATGGTTTCCACCAGGCGGCCGCTGTCCTGG
The DNA here is from genome assembly GCA_045544375.1 of Shuttleworthella sp. Taxonomy (GTDB): domain Bacteria; phylum Bacillota; class Clostridia; order Lachnospirales; family Lachnospiraceae; genus Shuttleworthia. Next base: position 21,732 of record JAZPYY010000025.1, on the reverse strand, counting down.
GAAGACAGATCCGCAGGCCGCGCCGACATGGAGAAAATCAGGGCGCACCACAGAAGCACTGCCGCAAAGCGGATGAAGACGCGAAGGCGCCGGCGATTCTTATTTTCCGTTTCCATGTATGTCATATCGCCTTAAACCTTAAACCGGTATCCCACGCCCCAGGCGGTTTCGATGTACTGGGAACTTTCCTTGGAATCCCCCAGCATATCCCGCAGGCGGTTGATATGCACCGTCACCGTGGCGTTCTCGCCCACCGCGTCCAGGTTCCAGATTTCCCGCAGCAGTTCCTCCCGGCTGAACACCTGATTGGGATGGGTGGCCAGAAACACCAGCAGGTCGTAGCCTTTCGCGGTCAGCTGCTTTTCCTCGCCTTCAAACCAGACCCGCCGGTTTTTCAGATCGATGGACAGCCCCCGGATCTGCAGAAGTTCGTTTTCCTTCCGCCCGCTGGTGAGGCGGTGGTAGCGCTCCAGATGCGCCCGAACCCGGGCCACCATCTCTCCCGGGGAAAAGGGCTTGGTCATGTAGTCGTCGGCGCCCAGGCCCAGGCCGTACACCTTGTCCACTTCTTCCTTGCGGGCCGAAACGATGATCACCGGCAGGTCCTTTTTCTCCCGGATGCGGCTGGTGACGGTGAATCCGTCCAGATCCGGCAGCATCAGATCCAGCACCACCAGATCAAAAGGCTCGGTCAGCGCCAGGCGCAGTCCCTTTTCCCCGCTGCTTTCGATCACCACCTGATAGCCGCTGGCTTCCAGGTAATCCCGCTCCAGCTCAGCAATCGCCGTTTCGTCTTCAATAATCAGTATCCGCTCGTCCAATGTTCTCTCCCTTTTTCGTTTATCCCTTTTTCTCTTTCCCTTTTATACCGGTCTGTCCGGCACCGAAAACTCAGCTTCCGTTATGCCCCCGCCAATAGGTCCGGCCGGAGGCTTCGGCTGGCTCCGGTGTTTCACCGACCTCGTTCTCTATATATTTGCGCAGGACAAAGGAAACTCTCGTGCCTTCTCCCTCCTGGCTTCCTGCCCAGACCCGTCCGCCGTGTTCTTCGATGATCTTTTTTACGATGGAAAGGCCCAGTCCGCTGCCGCCGGCCGCGGAGTTGCGGGACACGTCCGCCCGGTACATCCGCTCGAAGATATGGGGCAGATCCGCCGAAGATATGCCCTTTCCGTTATCGTCGATGTCAACCTGAACGAAATCCCCCGCGTCCTTCACCGTCATGCAGATCAGCCGCAGATCCTTGTCCATGTATTTGATGGAGTTGCTGACAATGTTCTGCATCACCCGGTTCATCTGTTCCGGGTCGACAATGATCTGGATTTTGCTGTCCACATCGCCGGCATAGGCCAGCTGCACGTCCTGACGGGCCAGATCCGTGGCCATGACGTCCGCCTGCCGGCGAAAATAATCCGCCGCCGGCAGATGGCGAAAATGATAGGGAATGCGGTTGGCGTCGATCTGGCTGTACAGGGACAGTTCGTTGATCAGACTGTCCATTTCCGCCGCCTTGGTCTGAATGGTTTTCAGATAGGCGGCCTGCTTTTCAGGGGTGGACGCCACCCCGTCCAGAAGGCCTTCCGCGTAGCCCTTCACCGCCGTGATGGGTGTTTTCAGATCATGGGCGATGTTGGAAATCAGATGCCGCTGTTCCTCCTCTGCGGCCAGTTTTTCGTGGGCCGCCGTGGCCAGATGCATGCGCATGTCTTCCAGGGCGTCCGCCAGTTCGGACAGTTCGTCATGCCCGTCCTGCTCAATGGAAAAGTCCAATTCCCCGTCCGAGATCCGCTGCGCCGCCTCAATCAGTCCTTTCATGCGGGGCACGATGCCGTGATAGATCCAGGACAGCAGGATGATGGCCGTCAGCACCAGAATCAGGGCGGTGGAAACCATGAAATCCACCACCAGTTCCTCCACGTCCTCGGTATCCCGGACGCTGATCACCGTTTCATACAGATTTCCGTCCTCCGGCTCGCCGGTCACCTCATGATAAAAGCGCGTACTGACATAAAGTATGCCGGCAAGAAAAAACGGAGCCGTGATGATGATCACAAAGGAAAGGATGATTCGTGTGCGGAATGTCATGGCCGACGTCCTCCAACCTGTTATTCCCATGCAAAAGAGCTGCCTTTCGGCAGCTCTATTATAACAAATCTATTTGATTCTGTTTGGCCCAGTTTGTTCCGTTCCTGCCATTTACATCTCAGCAGCCAGAGCCTGTGCGCGATCGGTGGCTTCCCAGGGAAGATCCACGTCCGTGCGGCCGAAGTGACCGTAGGCAGAGGTGGGTCCGTAGATGGGACGGCGCAGATCCAGCATCTTGATGATGCCGGCCGGGCGAAGATCGAAGTGCTTGCGGATTAAGGCTACCAGCTCTTCGTTGGTCTTCTTTCCGGTGCCGAAGGTATCCACGTTGATGGAGGTGGGCTGAGCAACGCCGATGGCGTAGGACAGCTGCACTTCGCACTTGTCTGCGAGACCGGCGGCCACGATGTTCTTGGCCACGTAACGGGCAGCGTAGGCTGCAGAACGGTCCACCTTGGTGCAGTCCTTGCCGGAGAAGGCCCCGCCGCCGTGACGGGCCATGCCGCCATAGGTGTCGACGATGATCTTACGTCCGGTCAGACCGGCGTCGCCGTGAGGGCCGCCGATGACGAAACGTCCGGTGGGGTTGATAAAGAATTTCGTATCCGCATCGATCAGTTCCGCCGGAAGCACCGGTGCGAAAACGTACTTTTTGATGTCCTCGTGGATCTGCTCCTGGGTCACGTCCTCGTCGTGCTGGGTGGAAAGAACCACGGCTTCCAGACGGCAGGGACGGCCGTTTTCATCATATTCCACGGAGACCTGGGTCTTGCCGTCGGGACGAAGATAGGAAAGAGTGCCATCCTTGCGCACCTTCGTCAGCTGCAGGGCCAGACGGTGTGCTAAGGCGATGGGATAGGGCATGTACTCCCGGGTTTCGTTGGAAGCGTAGCCGAACATCATACCCTGATCGCCGGCGCCGGTATCCAGATCGTCGGTGAGTTCGCCGTTTTTGGCTTCCAGGGACTTGTCCACGCCCATGGCGATGTCGGCGGACTGCTGATCAAGGGCAACCATGACCGCGCAGGTGTTACCGTCGAAGCCGGTCTTCGCATCGTTGTAGCCGATGTCGTTGACGGTCTTGCGCACGATGGCGGGGATGTCAAGCTGTGCCTTGGTGGTGATTTCGCCGGTCACCAGCACGAAGCCGGTGCAGGCTGCGGTTTCGCAGGCCACGCGGCTCATGGGATCCTGGGCCATGCAGGCGTCTAAGATGGCGTCGGAAATGGCGTCACAGACCTTATCCGGATGTCCTTCCGTCACGGACTCCGAGGTGAATAACAGTTTTTCCATGGTGTGTTCTCCTCTTACGTTTGTTTCTGTTTGCAGCATCTGCGTTTTGTGTTTCCGGCCGGACGCTTCGCGCCTTCCCGGATGCAGACCGGATCATGATATACTGCTTTTGTAACAGGCAGGTAAACTGCCGGACATACTGAAAAGTACCATAAACGAAGGGGACGCCGGTGTCAACCACCGGAAGCGTCCCCTTAAATACATTCTATTGGTTTTGTCTGCCTTTTGCCGAAGATGTGCGGATTGGCACATACGCAAATCCATCCGCCCCGGCTTTACTGGCCTCTGCACCAGCTTTAGGATACCCGCATGCGGAACTTCTGCGCTTCGCGCTCGCTTTCCACCCGCTCGATCTGCGCCCCCATCTGCTGCAGTTTCTGCTCGAAGTGCTCGTAGCCGCGCTCCACATAGTAGATGTCGTCGATCACCGTGATGCCCTCGGCCGCCAGGCCTGCCAGCACCAGCGCCGCGCCGGCCCGAAGATCCGGAGCGCTGACCTGTGCGCCGGTAAAATGCGCACCGCCGTGGATGATGGCCACATTGCCTTCCAGCTTAATCGCCGCCCCCATGCGCACCAGTTCGTCCACATATTTGAAACGGTTTTCGAAGATGCTCTCCGTCACCGTGCTGACCCCGTCTGCCAGAGCTAAGATGGTGGTCATCTGGGGCTGCATGTCGGTGGGGAAGCCCGGATACGGCAGGGTGGTTACATAGGTGCCGTGCAGCGGACGATCCGCAATGACACGCACCGCGTCATCGTATTCTTCGATGAGACAGCCGATATCCTTCAGCTTCGCAGTGATGGAATCCAAATGCTTGGGAATGACGTTTTTCACCGTCACGTCGCCGTGGGTCGCAGCGGCCGCAAACATCAGCGTGCCCGCCTCGATCTGATCCGGAATGACGGAGTACTCGGTTCCGTGGAGTTTCGGCACACCATGGATACGCACCACGTCGGTACCGGCGCCGCGGATGTTGGCGCCCATGCTGTTTAAGAAGTTGGCGACATCCACCACGTGGGGCTCTTTCGCCGCGTTCTCGATCACCGTCTTGCCTTCCGCTAAGGAAGCGGCCATCATGACGTTGATGGTCGCGCCCACGGAGACCTTATCCATGTAGATATGGCCGCCGGTCAGATGTTCCGCGTGGGCGGACACCAGACCGTAGCTCTGGTCGCAGGTGGCACCCATGGCCCGGAAGCCCTTGATGTGCAGGTCGATGGGACGGCTGCCGATATCGCATCCGCCGGGAAGAGCAACCTCCGCGTTCTTGTACTTGCCCAGCAGTGCGCCCAGCAGGTAATAGGAAGCGCGGATTTTCTTGATATATTCGTAATCCACCGACAGGCGTCCGATGTGGGCGCTGTTTAAGCGGACCGTATGCTCGTCTACACGATTGACGATGACACCGATGTCTTCCATGGCGCCAAGCATCACGTTGACGTCACGGACGTTGGGGATGTTCTCCACCGTAACCATGTCGTCCGTCATAATCGCGGCAGCTAAGATGGCCAGTGCAGCGTTCTTTGCGCCGCCGACCTCCACCTCTCCGCAAAGAGGCGTGCCGCCTTTGATAATATATTGTTCCATGAATATTATCCTTTAAAAGAAGATGTCAATGTCGCGCCGCAAATCCAACGTGCATGTCAGAATCTTCATAAAATTTTCATAAACATTGATCGATTTATTATAATCATCAAGGCTGATCGGGTCAAGAAAACGTACGTTCGATCGGATGCTTCGCGTGCGAGCACGCGCGCCTGCTCAGGCCTTATCGCACAGAAACAGGACGGAACGGTTTTACCCGTTCCGTCCTGTATCATATCCAAAATCCTGTCCGCTGCCTTATTCGGCCGTCTCTTCTGTGGTTTCCGTCTCAGTGTCTTCTGCGGCCGCTTCTTCATCAGCAGCTTCTTCCGTGGTTTCCGCCGCAGCATCTTCCGCAGCTTCCGTGGCTTCTTCTTCGTGCTCGTGTTCCAGTTCTTCGAACAGATCCTTGAAGGTGACCTGCGCCCACAGATCTTCGTTTACTTCCCAGGTGATGCCCTCTTTCCAGCCGTCTAAGATTTCCTGGTAGTGGGCGTCTCTGGCGTCCTCTTCCGCCTGTTCCACGGCTTCGGCGGTGGCTTCTTCGTCGTTTGTGTTGTCCATGCGCACAACGTACCAGCCCATGCCTTCCACTTCGATGGCGTCGGAGACTTCGCCTTCATCCAGCTTTTCAGCGGCTTCCAGCACGGCCTGATCTAAGGCGTAGCTGTCGCTTCCCAGATCCTGGGGCGTGTAGGTCTGCTTTAAGATGCTGGCGCCCAGTTCGTTGGCCACGTCGTTGAATTTTTCCGGATCGGCATCGGCCAGGGTCTTCGCATCTTCGCCCAGCTGCTCCTGCTCTTCCTCGGTTAAGCTGATCCAGTTGGTGTAGGTCTCGTCGTAGTGGCCGTTGATGTTGAGGTAGACGTAGGTGAAGGCCTTGGTGCGGTAGTCATCCTCGTCGATCTCCACCTCGGCTTCGCTGCGGATCTGCTCGCGCACCAGATACAGCCAGGTTTCGTTGGTCAGGTATTCGCGCACCAGATCTTCGGTGGCGCCCAGCTGCTCTAAGCCTTCCTTGGTGTTGTCGGCCATGAATTCCGCAACCGCCTGCTCAATGGCGTCGGTCTGCTCTTCGTTCATGGTAACGCCCACCTCGGAAGCATGGGTGCGGGTGAGGTATTCTTCCTCAATCATGTCCAGCACGTCGGTCTTCACGGAGCTTTCCATGGTGCCTTCGCCCATGGTCTGGGACCAGTAGGTGTCGCCGTAGTACAGGCGATACAGCACGTCGTACTGGGCCTGGGTGGTGCGGGCCACGAAGTTGGCATATCCTAAGGAAATGGTTTCGCTGCCGCCGTCAATGTTTACCAGCGTCGCCGTTTTGTCGATACCGCCGCAGCCCGAAAGCAGAAGGCCGGCGGAAAGGAGAACGGCCGCAAGCCGTGTCACAATCTTTTTCATTGTAAAAATCCTCCATGTCAGGCAACGGATCCGTTGCCTTAAAAGCCAGGTTCCAAGCCGTTATTATAGCTTTTTTGCCCCTTGCCTGCAACCATATCCTTTTGAACAATCTGTGATAAACGCCATAAGTCCGACTCTGCGTCCCGCGGACGCGGCGGTGGAGGAGACGGATTGGCGTTTGAATCATCATCCGCAATTTAAAGCAACGCCGTGGCGGCAAAATCCTCGATGAATCCTTCCAGATAGGAAAAGGTTTCCTGCTTCGGAATGCGGTTGTTGCGGGACAGATCCAGGGTAAAGCCCGGATTCTGCACATCCGCCGAGAAGGTCAGATACGGACTGTACTTCGCCACCAGACCGGGGAAAGCTGCCGGATCCAGCATGGCCTTGTCGTACAGAGCGATGGCAAAGCGCCGATCCCGCTGCTTGATCTCGGTGATGAAGGCGTGATGGGCCTTCTCCCGCAGCATGGCGGTCCACAGAAGCAGCTGCACCGGTTTGGGCGGCTCGCCGAAACGGTCGATCAGTTCTTCCAGCATGGCGTCCCGCATATCCCCGTTGGTGATCTGGGAGATGCGCTTGTACACGTCAAGCCTTGTCAGTTCGTCCTCGATATAATCCTGGGGCAGATACGCGGATACCGTAATCTCCAGCGCCGTTTCAAAGGAAGCGTACAGCTGGGAGCGGGCGGCTTCTTCCCGCAGGGTGTCGTCGGCGGTGCCCGCCGCGGTGAGGGCCGCCATGGTCCTGGCGTTTTTCACATCCCGCACGGCGGTGTTTAACATCTTGCAGTACAGGTCGTAGCCCACTTCGGCGATATGTCCGTGCTGCTCTTCCCCCAGCAGGTTGCCGGCGCCCCGGATCTCCAGGTCACGCATGGCGATCTTAAAGCCGCTGCCCAGATCCGTGAATTCCCGGATGGCGGAGAGACGTTTTTCCGCCACTTCCCGCAGTACCTTATCCCGCTTGTACATAAAGAAGGCATAGGCGGTGCGGTTGCTTCGGCCCACCCGGCCCCGCAGCTGGTACAGCTGGGACAGGCCCATGTTGTCGGCATCATGGATAATAATTGTATTGACATTCGAAATATCCAGACCGATCTCAATGATGGTGGTTGAAACTAGAACGTCAGTCTCATTATTGATGAAATCCATCATGATGTCTTCCAGCTGCTGCTCGGGCATGCGTCCGTGGGCGTAAGCCACGTTGGCCTCGGGCACCAGTTTCTGGATGCGGGCCGCCATGTCCGCGATCTGCTTCGCCCGGTTGAAGACATAGTACACCTGACCGCCCCGGGACAGTTCCCGAAGGATCGCCTCCCGCACCATTTCTTCATTATATTCAAACACGTAGGTCTGAATCGGCACGCGGTCCATGGGGGCCTCCTCCAAGAGGCTCATGTCCCGGATGCCCACCAGGCTCATGTGCAGGGTGCGGGGAATGGGGGTGGCGGACAGAGACAGCACGTCCACCGACCGGCGCATCTGCTTGATCTTTTCTTTGTGGGTCACGCCGAAGCGCTGCTCTTCGTCAATGATCAGAAGACCTAAATCCTTAAAGGCCACGTCCTTAGACAGCAGCCGATGGGTGCCGATGACGATGTCGATGGTGCCCCGCTGCAGTCCTTCCACCGTCTCCTTAATCTGCGCCGGCGTGCGGAACCGGGACAGCAGACCGATGTGCACCGGATAGTTGCCCATGCGCTGCATGAAGGTGTTGTAGTGCTGCTGAGCCAGGATCGTGGTGGGAACCAAAACCGCCACCTGCTTGTTTTCCTGCACAGCCTTAAAGGCTGCCCGGATGGCGATTTCCGTTTTGCCGTAACCCACGTCGCCGCAGATCAGGCGATCCATGATCTTGTGGCTTTCCATGTCCCGCTTCACCGCGGAGATGGCTTCCATCTGTCCTTCCGTCTCTTCGTAGGGGAAGGTCTCTTCAAATTCCTTCTGCCAGGCGGTGTCGGGACCAAAGGCGTAGCCCTCCCCGTCCTGCCGGGCGGCGTACAGTTCCACCAGTTCCTGGGCCACCACGCCCACGGCCTTCTGCACCTTTTCCTTGGTGCGGCTCCATTCCTGGGAATTGATATCGGAAAGCCTGGGCTTTTTCGCGTCCGCGTTGGCGTATTTCTGGATCACATCCAGCTGGGTCACGGGGATATAAAGATGGTCGCCCTTGGCGTATTCCAGCTTTAAAAACTCCCGCACCACACCGTCGATTTCGATGTGCTCCATTCCCCGGAAAATGCCCAATCCCCGGTTTTCATGCACCACGTAATCGCCCACGGAAAGCTCGTTAAAGGAGCGGATCACCTCGTCTCCGGAGTAGCGGGCCCGGCGCTTTTTCCTGGCCTTTCGGGCGCCGAAGGCATCCATTTCCGTGATCAGGGTCCAGTTGGCATCCGGGTAGGAAAAGCCGTTTTCCGCCTCCCCCACGGACACCATCAGTTCGCCGGGGCCCACCTCGTGGGTTTTGTCCTCGGTATAGAAGGACATCAGCCCCTCGTCCCGCAATTCCTCGGACAGCCGGGCCGCCCGGGTGCGGGATGGAGTCAGATACAGGACGCTGCCCTTCTTCTTTTTGATCTGCTTTAACTCGGTCACCAGCTGAGCAAAGGCGCCGTTGTAGGACTGCACCGGCGACAGATGCACGTGATACTGATGAGCGGCGGACAGGGTGCGGTCGGCGTTGTCAAAAGGAAGCAACAGCACGCCGCAGCGCTTCTTCGCCCGGCCTAAGATATCCCTGGAGGAATAGAGCATGTCGGCCTGTCCGGGAAGCACTTCTCCCCGCTCCATGCGCCGCTCCATGCTCTGGGAAAACTCGGCTTCCACCGATTCGCCCCGGGCCTTTAATCGGGCGGGCTCGTCAAAGAAGATCAAAGCCTCCGGCTCCAGATAGTCTAAAAGCGTGGCCGTCTCCTCGCAGAAATAATTCAGATGGGTTTCCAGATACTGATTGCCGAAGCCGGCCTGCACATCCTCGCACAGCTGACGCACCGACTCCGCAAGCCGGTGGGCTTCCTCCATCTTCATCTCGGATTTCAGCCGCTCCACCGTCTTTTTGGCTTCCTTTTCAATCCGGCGCACACCCCGGTCGATCTGCGCGGAGGTGAGCACTGCCTCGGAAGCCGGATAGATTTCCAGGGGATCCGGCATCTCGTCGGAATCCACGGAAAGCTGGGTCTCGGGATCAAAGAAGGTGAGCCGATCCACCTCGTCGCCCCACAGCTCGATACGCACGGGAAGGCTTTGGGTCAGCGGGAAAATGTCCACAATACCGCCCCGCACCGCAAACTGCCCCGGCTGGGTTACGGAGGCCACGGCCTCGTATCCCAAGCCCGTCAGCGCCGTGCGCCAGTTGCTGATGCCCGTCTCTTCCCCCGCCGACAGCAGCACCGCCGTGCGGTCGTAGGCGGACAGCGGTGGAATGCGGTTCATCAGCGCATCCATGGTGGTGACGATGGTGAATGAGTCAAAAGTGACAGGCACTTTTGACTCATTTCTCGCCATCCGCCGCAGCTGTACCTGCCGGCGCTGCAGGGCTTCCACCACCTGCATGCGCTCCCGGGTCAGCTCGTTGCCTCGCACGTCGGAGGCGTAGAACAGCAGATCCTTGGCCGGATAGTAGTAGGTCTCGTCGCCGAAGGCGGCGCATTCCGCGGCCAGGCGCTTGGCCCGCTGCTCGTCAGCGGTAATCACTAAGCGCACCGCGGCCTCGCTTCCAATGCCGCAGATCAGGTGGGATTTGCCCGCCTCCATCACCCCGGAAAGGGCATAAAGGTGGGGCGTATGAAGGCTGCGATCCCGGGATAGGGCATCCCGCAGACCGGCCAGTTCGGTTAATTGTGTAAACGGCTGCCAAAGGGCGCCTTTTCGTGTGTTCGTCATATATTCTCTTTCGGTGAGTTAGAAGGGAGACAAAAGTGACAGGCACTTTTGTCTCATCGGTGCGGCTATCGTCCATGAGACAGAAGTGACAGGCACTTTTGTCTCATTCGCCTGCTTTTCTATTGAATAAATTCATGGCCTCTTCAATGCGTCCGGTGGCCGTCATCAGCGCGGCTTCTTCAGCCCGGGATAAGGCTTCGTCAAAGCGCACCTTGTCTTCTCCGGCCAGCCGGCCCAGGACAAAATCCACCATGGGAATTTCTTCCGGAAGGGGTCCGACGCCTAAGCGCAGCCGGGCGAAATCCTGCGTGCCCAGGCGGGCAATGATGTTTTTTAAGCCGTTGTGTCCGCCGGCGCTGCCCTTGCGGCGCAGCCGCAGTTCCCCGACCGGCAGGGCGATTTCGTCAGAAATCACCAGAAGGTCCGTTTCCGGATTGAGCCGGTAGTAGTTTACCAGCGGCGCGATGGCGTCACCGCTTAAGTTTATGAAGGTGAGCGGTTTCACCAGAAGCACCGGTACACCGCCGATTGTGCCCTTTCCCTCCCAGGCGTTGAACTTTCCGTCCTTCCAGGTGATACCGGCGCGCTCGGCCATGCGGTCCACGCACATCCAGCCGGCGTTGTGCCGGGTATTTTCATATTTGCGGCCGGGATTGCCCAGCCCTGCGATCATGTACATGTATGTGTTTCCCTATTCCGTTTTCTATCAGCTTGAATTCATCCTTAGGGGGCTATTCTTCCAAATGCTGACTCATCGTAATGACATGGTAAAAGCGGGGGAGCGCCAGCCGGACATATCCGTATTCCACCGGAATCAATATGCCGCGTTTGACCAGCCGGTCACGGTATTTGCTGCCGGAAGAATGTGTCATTCCCAGCTGATCTTCCACATCTTTCATCTTTGCATTGCCCAGGCGCCCGACGCAAAGTACAAAAGCTCGATCCTGCTGTGAAAGTCCTTCCCAGATTTTCTGATAAGCATAGTCATACAGGAGCACATCCAGTTCCTCCAGCATCTGTTCCATGTTTTTTGTATCCGGGCAGTTCCAGTAAATGGATCCCAGCGCCTGAAACGCAAATGCATATCCTTCTGTTGCAGTCGCCAGCTGCTTTGCCGTATCTGCATCAACACCGAGTACCCTGCCGTAACGGTACGCCATCTGCATCTGGCTTAAGGGGCCGATCCGAATTTTCGGTGACCGCAGCAGAAATGTCAATGCCGGATCATTCTGAATCGCATAAATGTTCTCATACAGCCCGGTCATCAGCAAAAACAGCGGAGCATCTTCCCTTAAGAAAATCTGAAACTGACTCACAAACCGCCGTATGCTTTCACTGTGCGTCACTTCGTCAATTGTAATCAGGATACGTTTGTTCTTTTTTTGTACGTATGACAGATATTCCTTTATCGTACTGACCGGATCCGGTGTCCTCTCCTTTTCATTTAGGCCAATACCAAAACCGGCAACGGATATCGATCCTCCCCGGGCAAGCGCACGCGCCGGCAGACGGATCTCATCCCCTAACCGCAACGCCAGATCCGTCAGCAGATCCTGTGTGGCATTTAAGTTTACGACAATCCAACCGTCGACCGTTTTAAGTTCCTTTGCGATCGCCGTCATCAGCACCGTCTTTCCGCTTCCCCGGATTCCCTCAATGAGATACACCTGGTTTATCGGATTTGTCGCGGTAAATGTGTGTACAACTTCATCTGTCTCCACGTTCCGGGAAACAAACTCGTTCGGTTTTTTCCCGAAAGTAAGCGTAAAAGGATTGTTGGCTCTCATATGTGGCCCTCTTGCTTTCGTCACTTCAAAAATCTTTCGTCACTTTTCGTCACTTTAAAAATCTTTCGTCACTTTTCGTCACTATGATATACCCCTCCAAACAAAAAAACAAGCTTTGCCGCCTTTTTGCGAAGCGAATACGCACTCAGCGAAGCCGCGAATGCGGTCACTCGAAACAAGCACTTTTTTCAAGCCTGTGCTCCTTGAAAACATGAAACTCCCTATGTTATAGTAAGTTTTTTCATACAATCCGCATGCTTCAAATCCCGCGTCTGACATTCTTGATTGCACCGTTCGCCGAAACCGCTCCTATTGATTCTGTTTTCCAGAAAGGAACTATTATGTCCCGGTTTTCCCTGTCACAAAAAAATGAGATGCGCCTCGCAGCGGGCAGCTGGACGTCCCGTCTGGGCAATATCGTTTTTGATTACGCCAACAGTGTCACCATTGTCCACGGGTTTGGCGCGAGTGCGCTGGTGCTGGCTTTGTACCAATCCTCCGAAACCCTTATCAGCGTCATTTTCAACCTGCTCGGCGGCGTCGCCGCCGACGGATCCAAGAAAAAACGCATCCTTGTTGTCACCGATCTCCTCAGCGGACTGGTCTGCCTGGTCTTAAGTTTCTTCCTGCATTCTCGTTTACTGGCCATGGCTATGATCCTGGCCAATGTCCTGCTGGCTGTGATCGGCGCGTTCAATTCTCCGACCTACAAATCTGTTGTGCGTGAAGTCGTCGAGGTCAACCGGATTTCTCGTTTCAATTCGATCTCCCATGGCGGCAGCGAACTGATTAAAATCGGCGGTCCGGTGGCCGGCCTGCTGCTGGTAGACATCATCGGCGTGCGCGGCGCGCTTTTGATCAATGCCGCAACGTTTCTGATTTCTGCTCTGCTGGAGGCCGGGCTGATCTCCCTGGTACAGGAAGCTGCAACGGAACGCCGGCGCAAAAACATCCTTCGTGAAATCAGCGAGGGACTGCGCTATATCGTCTCAGAGCGGGAGATCTTCTTCCTGCTGATCCTGTCTTCCCTTTGCAACTTTTTTCTCGCCGGCTACAACCTGCTGATTCCTTATACGGATGTTATGTACGAAGGAGTCTATACCGGGTTTTACGCAAAAATCCTGATGGCAGAAGCGGCCGGCGGCATTGCCGGCTCGCTGGTCAGCGCACGCATCGCCAAAGGAAAGCCGGATTCCCGCATGCTGATTTCGTGCCTGCTGGCCGACGGCATCTGCCTGGCCTTTGTGCCGGCCGCCGGCGCAAAGGGAATTCTGGTCATCGCGGTGCTTCCCTTCTTTTTGTTCGGCCTGCTTTTGACGCTGTTCAACATCCAGTACCTGTCTTATGTACAGGTGTGCGCAAATCCGGAATTCCTCGGCCGTGTTTTCAGCGTGGTCTACACCCTCGCAATCCTGTTTATGCCGCTGGGCAGCTTTTTCTTTTCCGCAATCAGCCATACAGCTGATGTCCGCAGTTTTTATCCGGTCAGCGTCGGACTGATCGCGCTTGGCATCGTCTTCCTGATGCTGATTGGGCGCACACAAAAAGCATAACGGTCCGACACAAAACAGTGCCGCTCTACAGCATCACCGCGCCCAGAATCATCCCAAAGATGCCCATATAGTAAGTCACCAGATTCAGCACATGCACGGTTTTCTTTAAGGTTTTGTTCTTGAAGGGGTAAAAGTACAGGAACAGGATCAGAAAATCCGAGATGAAAAAATACGTCGTTCCGCTGGCGAAGGCCCGGGCCGGTCCGCCGGCCACCAGAAACCGCAGCCGCAGTCCCCGGGCCATCAGAAGGCTGATCATTGCGCCATACAGATACGCCGGGATGCGCATCCGTCCCATATGCATATGTCCCACGACGCTGACCGCAATCATAAGTGCAACCGCTGCCCCTGCAATGACAAAATCCGCCCAGCCCCAGGGCAGGCCGAACCAGCCGATATAATGCAAAAACAGCACGTGTGCGGCTCCAAATAAAACGATGGCCCCGGCCATCAGCTGCTTCTTGCGCGATAAGGCCGGAACATGCGCGCGTGCCCGCACGCGAAGCATGTGAGGGCCAACGTACATCGAGCGGCACGGCCGCGAGATGTGCGCATCGCGCTGATCGGATGGGGGAGCAAAGGCTCCCCCATCCGATCGCCTACCGTGGGCATCCTTCTGCTGGCAGAGGCCCAATAGCAGATCCCCGCCCCAGCAGAAAAGCAAAGGCACCAGAAGTGTCCACATGGCCGGGCGAAGGCCGGCGGCGGCGCGGCTGAATGAAGCGGCCGCATCTGCCGGCGCATCCGCCGGGGCAATCCGGTCCGTTGCCATATAGGAAACCAGAAAAATCACCACAAAGGCGGTACTCACCGCCATCTTATAACCGGTATACCGCCGCTTCTTGCGCTGATCGTCGACCGCCACAAACAGAAGCATCACCAGAAGCAGTACATAAACAGCAAAACCGACGGGAATCCAGATCATAAAAACGCCTCCAAAACTGTCCTGCACGGGCGGAATCATTGACAAACCTCTCCTTCCTCTTTACATTATAAAATGTAAGTTTTCGATGCAAGAAGTTTTTTGGTTTTGGAGGGATTTGCATATGAAAACAATGGAACTGATCCGCGGCCGAAGAAGCGTGCGGAATTTTGACGGGCATCCGGTCAGTGACGAAATAAAACAGGAGATCTTAGACTTCGCCGCTGCTGCAAAAAACCCCTATGGGCAGGACATCACCTGGCGCATTCTTGACGCAAAGAAGGACGCCCTGTCCAGTCCGGTGATCACCGGCACCGACACCTATATCGCCGGCAAGATGATGCGCGCGCCCCACGCGGAAGAAGCCTTCGGCTACTCCTTTGAGTGCATCGTGCTGCATGCCGCCGAGAAGGGGCTGGGCACCACCATCATCGCCGGAACCATGGATCGCGGAGCTTTTGAGCGGGCCATGGATTTGGAGGCAGGTGAAATCCTGCCCTGTGTAAGCCCCTTAGGCGTTCCGGCGGAAAAGATGTCCATGCGGGAAAAACTGATGCGCACCGGCATCCGCGCGGACAGCCGCCTGCCCTTTGAAGAACTCTTCTTTGAGGGCAATTTTGACACCCCCCTGACCATGGAGAAGGCCGATAGCCTGGCGAGGAATCTGGGCGGCGTTTCGGCAAAGGGTATGACGGACACGTCCCCCGAAGCCCTGACCGCCACAAAGGCAGGCCATCTGGCCGACGTCCTGGAAATGGTCCGCTGGGCGCCTTCTGCCGTCAACAAACAGCCTTGGCGTCTGGTGATCTGCGGGGACACTGTCCACTTCTACGAAAAACGAAGCAAGGGCTATGTGGACGCCGATGGCTGGGACATCCAGAAAATCGACATGGGCATCGCTATGTGCCACTTTGCCCTGGGCTGCGAAGAAGCAGGTATGGACACAGCCTTTGAAATCAGCGATCCCGGCCTTGATGCCCCCGAGGGATCCATCTACATTGCCAGCTGCCGTCTTTCGGCGAAGGAGGATTCCCATGAATAACGCCTTTGATTTACAGAAGCACATTGAACAGGGCGTAGAGAACATCATCGCCGACACCATCAAGGCCACCCTGAAAAATCCCAAGGAAAGCGCCTTTATGGCCCGCTTTGCCGTGGCCAGCAAAAAGGCGTCCAAACGGCGCATACAGCTGGAAGACGAGGGCCTGCACGTGCCGGGCTTTCTCATCGCCAGCATCACCTCCAGCTGCAACCTGCACTGCGCAGGATGCTATTCCCGCTGCAGCAACGCCACCGTGGACGCCGAGCCAGTGGAACAGCTGTCCGCCGAGGAGTGGCTTCGCGTTTTCCGGGAAGCAGAGGATCTGGGCATCAGCTTTATCATGCTGGCCGGCGGCGAACCCCTGATCCGCCGGGACGTGATCGAGGCGGCCGGCACCATGAAAAACATCATCTTCCCGGTCTTTACCAACGGCACCTTCATCGACGACCGCTACTTTGCGCTGTTTGATTCCTGCCGCAACCTGATCCCGGTGTTAAGCATCGAAGGCGGCAAGGAAATCACCGACGCCCGCCGGGGAAACGGTGTCTATGATCTGGTCACCGCGAACATGAAGAAGTTCCTGGACAAAGGGGAAATCTTCGGCGCCTCCATCACTGCCACCACGGAAAACTACCGGGAAATCACCTCGCCGGATTTCGTCCGCGGATTGGCGGCCCAGGGCTGCAAGCTGATCATTTACGTGGAATTCGTCCCCGTGACGGAAGAAGCGGCGCACTTAGCCCCCGGGGATGCCGAGCGGGAGGCCATGGCCGCGGCCATCGACGAGCTGCGCCACAATTACGATGACATCGTGCTGCTGTCCTTCCCCGGCGACGAGCTGGCCATGGGCGGCTGCATGGCGGCCGGTCGGGAATTCTTCCATATCAATTCCCACGGCGGCGCCGAGCCCTGCCCCTTCTCGCCCTATTCCGACGTGAACGTGAAAAACACTTCCTTAAAGGAAGCCATTCATTCCCGCCTGTTTGATGCTTTGCGGGAGGAACATGTGCTCTCGGCAGAACACACCGGCGGCTGCGTACTGTTTACTCAACGGGATAAAGTGGAGCAGATCATGGAAGATCTGCGGGCAGAAAAAGCGGACTGAGCCAGACATGCCAGCAACCGGAACCTCATCGGGCTCTTCAGGCAGCAAAAAAAGATTTGTGAAATACATGGGTTTCTCAGAAAGGAGAATATCATGAAGCACTCTCGGCACACTTTTCTGCTGTCCCTGTTTGCCGCACTGTTTCTGTGCGCATCTTTGCAGCCGCTTTTCGCCCGGGCTGACGTCTACTATGAACCGGAAAACAATTTTTACCGGTCCCATTCCGCGGAATGCTATGACGAAGGCCGCTATTACGTGGCCAACAGTCCCCAGGATGCGCTGTACTTTTACCGCAGTCCCGGCGGCAGCGAAGTCAACCACGTGGAAAAGGGCACGCGCTTTTACGTCTTTGTCACCTATACGGACAAGGACCAGAACGTCTGGGGTTACGCTGAGCCCTCTTCCGAAATCAGTGCCTCCGGCAAAGGCGGATGGGCGCTGCTTACAAGCGATGGAATGAACTATGCCTATCCGGCCTATGACAACATCGAATTCCAGAAGGATTACGAAACCATCGAGGAAAGCGGATTTGCTGCCGCAGACGAGGATCACCCGGATCTGAATCTCTGGGATTATCCCGGCGGCGAAATCATTGCCACCATTCCCACCTACGGCGACGCGCCGGGATACACCCGCACCTTCACCGACGAAGAGGGGCGGAAATGGGGATATACCGGTTACTATGTGGGCTGGCGCGATATCTGGTTTTTGATCGATGAGCCCTGGGCTTCGGAAGAGGAACTGTTTCCGGAAGGAAAGCCGGTGCGAGACACCCGCGAATTCACCGACTGGAGCGATCCCCAGAATGTACCGGAACCGTCTACCTCCACGCCCCGATGGATGGAAATTGCCGTGGTTGTGATTCCGGTGGCGGCGGTTGTCGCTGTAAGCGCCGTGGCGCTTTGGATGATAAGAAAGAAAAAAGCACAATGAAAATAATGAGCTCCGGCAATGCCGGAGCTCATTTTCGGGTGGGTAAACAGCCGTCTGGGTTTTTTGTATGCGTCTCGAATTACATCTTCGCTTAAACAGCACTCCTCTCCCAAAACGGCCGCTTACCTTCAAACAGCCTTCCAAACCAGTGCCAGACCAGCGCTAAGGCAGCGCCGACCACAACACATCTCACGTGATTAGAGGGATTTATGCTGATGCTCAAAACTGTTATGACAAGAATACCGATCAAAATCCCTCGTAAAATAACACGATTCCTTCTTTTTTGCTCTTCTGACAGCGGTTTGTTCGGATGGTCCATGGGCTCGCCTTTCCAAATTGTCACGGCAATCAATGCACTCGATGGAAGAAGCGACAAAAAAGGCGGCAGTAACATTGATGCAGCCAGTCCACCAGCTAATGTAAGCAGCGAAAGAATAAAACACGCTCTTATTTGTTGCGCATGGTATCCACCTGCATAAATACGAGTCAGGATAAAACCGCACAAAAACAGCACCCCTTCTGGCATCACTCCTGCTAACGAGATAGCGATGACAAACAACAACAACGGCAGCCCCTGTATAAGCATGGAAGTAACTCCATATTCATACAGCGGGGCGTCTTCCTCCCTGATTTCTCCTTGTACAATCAGTAAAGCAACTGCAGCTTTGGTAAAATGCTCAATTGGCGACATTTCTATCATCCCTCTCCCGCGAAACGATAGAATAAGCAAACACATGAGACATGTGCACGCGCATTCTCCACCATTATTACTGAAAAAGAGCTCGGGTTTCCCGCAGAGCTCTTTGGTAAACGAAACGTTTCCTCGTAGACTGAATTAACTAGTTCCCTGACCAAGCAATTCCTTCGTATTCCCAGCCCTGGCTGATAAGAACATCTTTCTCATAAGCGTCTGTAGTAAATAAATGTGTATTTGTTTTTGCCGCAGGATTAAAAAGCCGATATACCGGTATTGTGCCATCCGAATCAAGTGGTATCTTTTCGCCCTCATCCTGCCATCCATTTTCTACAAGCACGTGACGCTCTACTGCGTCTGTAGTGTAGATGTGTTCATCTGAATATGGATTAAAAAGCCTGTATGCAAAAGAGTCAGAGGCATACTCACCAGGTGATGTCCATGCAATACCTTCGTCTTTCCAACCCACAGAAAGCAACGCCGACTTCTCAGCATCATCAAGCGTGTACAAATGCTCACCTGTATTTGGATTGTATAATCTAAATGTATTCCGCTCCGCGCCTTCTACAGTAACAATAAAGTATGCGTTCGGTACCCGCTGCGGCAACAGTTCGATGCCAGCATTCTTCAGTGCCTGATACGTATCGTCTGAAAACGAATATCCTTGAGAAAAAACAAAACACCCTGGTGATACTGCGCTCCATGTCATGTCGTCGCCTATTATCAACACAGGCTCTCCGCAATTCTCCAGTTCTACGGGTGACACGCCCGTCCTAAGTACTTCTTCCCCTGGTTTTTTTGACGAGGTATATAAAGTCATCTCTCCTTCTGTTTGAACGTTTCCGACGACTGGCCACTGGAAAGTAATTACACCTGAATCACCCACCTTTACGTGTTCCGGCAGCCCAGAGTACTCCAAATAAACAGGCGGGCTGAATTGAATATGTTCGACATCTTCTGCGCTGGCAGAAACACCTTCAGCTGATGACATGATTGGTGTTAAAAACAAAACCATACACATCAAGAATGTAACAATGGCTACGCGCTTCATTATATAATTCCTTTCTACTAACACTTAGTGGCCTTCCGGTTTTTCACGTCATCTGTCATTTTATCTTTTGTTGTCTTTAACTCTTCAGGCACCTTTGGCTGATAAATCAGCGCACAGGAAGTCTTCGCCGCATCCGACGTAAGATACGCTTCTACTACCTGCCGCACAACTCTGGCCGCTTTGCCGCCAATAACCTTAAAAGCCATAAGATCCCCCTTTCCAACGCCATATCAGTTTCACTTATCCATGTGTTTATTATAAGCCCCCGGTTTTTCACTTACTCGCCATTCAACGCGCTAAATCGACCGTTTAACGCAAACGACACCTTGATCGGATGGGCAGGCTATGCCGCTCATCCGATCTGTTTTCCCTTGAGCCATGCACGACAGACTCGCGAACGTTCCGTTCGCTCGTTGTTGCAAACTGCATTTAACTTATATACAATATGATTATAATATTAGTTGCTGCAACTCGAGGGAGCTTCGATTATTCGGATTCCCGATACCATTCTGTTTATTCTTCGGTGCATTTTATGAATATCTTAATCTGCGATGACGATGCGCTTGTTCTTGAACATATCAAAGCCCAGCTTCACCAGTATTATCAGGAGAAATCTCTTTCACTTCCTTCGATATATTGCTTCCAGTCCGGCGCAGACCTGCTGTTAAGTGATGTACGTAAGGACGTTGTTTTTCTTGACGTGGAAATGCCTGGTATAAGCGGCATTGAAGCCGGCAGACGCATCAAAGATATCTACCCCAGAAGCATTATCATCATGGTAACGTCTCATGATCAGTTTCTGGATGATGCAATGGATTTTGGTGTTTTCCGGTATTTATCCAAACCCATTGATCCATTTCGGTTTGATCGCTGCGTGACAGCCGCTCTGAAGCGTTTTGCCGAAGACGGCGCAGAGATCACCTTTTCTTCAAAACACGGCCTTGTTTCAGTTCACAGTTCGGAGATCTATTTCCTCGAGCCCTCTGGCCATGGAAGCATAATCTACCGGGAGAAGGACTTCCTTTCATGCCCGTACAGTCTGGATGAATGGACTGCGCTTCTGCCCCCTGCATCCTTCTTCCGGACACATCGAGGTAATTATGTGAATCTTGAACACGTAACGGCAACGGATGGCAAAACCGTCATGTTCGAAAAGATACCCTATAAAGCCAAAATCTCCCGACGAAGCCTGATGGCATTTCAAAGTGCCCTGCTTTTTTATCGCGCCGCTCACTCTCAATAGGGTTTTGGCTTTTAAAACACCCTCATCAAGGGATGCTGACAATTGATTCTAGAAGAAAGGTCTTTTCATGCATAATATACCGTTGGAAGAAATAATCGGTTATATTCTGATCTACTTCGCAGAGGCCGTGATCCTGTATCGTTACAGCAGCA
This sequence comes from Shuttleworthella sp., assembly GCA_045544375.1. Lineage (GTDB taxonomy): Bacteria > Bacillota > Clostridia > Lachnospirales > Lachnospiraceae > Shuttleworthia. Next base: position 995 of record JAZPYY010000025.1, on the reverse strand, counting down.
GAATGTTTCAACTGCGTATTTCGCCAGGCAAGGCTTTCCTGTCCTGTCTCGCAATGTATGCAATCCCGTATGTTCTTGTATTCCGGAAAAGCCTTCCCATCAATCTTCTTTCCTTCTTTTTTGCCTGTTTTGCATCTATTTTTCTGTTGTTTCAATGCAAGTGGTATATTGCTGCATTTCATGCCCTTTTACACCTCATTATTATGAGTGCCACCGAACTGATCGTCGGTACGGCGGCTTCCGGGTGGATGCTCCACATTTTAAACCGTCCATTCGAGATCACCTCTTTTATTGCCTATGGTGTCAGCTCCAAGCTTTTATACCTTGGTGTTTCTGAGATGTTTTCGTATTTTGAAAGGCCAAAGAAGCATGGACAGCCCCGCCCCGTCTGGCCGGAATGTTATATTATTATCCTCAACACGGCAGCTGACGCTTTCCTGCTTTTCTTCTTCCTGATTGTGGGAAATGACCTGAAGATGAACTCTGCACTGAAAATGGTCTTCTCAGCCGTTTCGGCCGCGATCCTTATCATAAATCTGTTATCGTATTATCTGTTCGACAGGCTGCAGCATCGGCGGGAGACTCTTGATCGCTCACGCCTCGAAAATCAGAAATGGCAGTTTCAGGCATACTACTATTCCACCCTTCAGCAGGAAACACAGCAGCGAAGCATCCTGATTCATGACATTCGCAACCATCTAAATGCTGTATCTCTTCTGCTCCATAATGATAAATCGGACCAGGCGGCATCTTATGTGAATCAGCTTCTTTCTCTGCCGTCTTTGGCAGAGTCAGTCCGTCTCTGTGATAATGACCTGCTGAATGGTATTCTTTCCTACTATCGTTTCATATGCTGTAGTCCGGCGAATTAAAGGATGCGCTCACCGTCAAATTAATCTGCGCAACTTTGCGGCATAACAGAGGTGCTCCGGCACTTTGTCTGATGCTGAAACGGCACTTTGTTTTTCCAAAAGAAGAACTCCCGCAAATTAAAT
>JAZPYY010000024.1:0-64677 GCA_045544375.1 Shuttleworthella sp. | reverse complement strand
TTCTATTTCGTGCACCCATCAACCACTATTTCAGCACTTGATGTTATGAAAAATCCATGACACTGGCTTGTTTGACTGAGATATGTCGGGCGGGAAAGCCCGAGTTTTCAACAAAAAACGCTTGATTATATGAGGAGGTTTCATGAGCACCAAACGTCCTCACATCATCATCATCAACCCCGACGAAATGCGCGCCGATGCCATGGCTCACATGGGCAATCCGGCTGCCATTACGCCCCACTTAGATACCTTTGCCCGCACCGAGGGCGTTTCCTTTTCCAACGCCTTCTGCCAGAATCCGGTCTGCGTGCCCAGCCGCTGCAGCTTCTTTACCGGCCTGTATCCCCATGTGCGCGGTCACCGCACCATGGAGTATCTGCTGCATCCCGGCGAGGACACCCTGTTCCACGAGTTAAAGCGTGCCGGCTATCACGTGTGGATGAACTCCCGCAACGATCTTTTAGCCGGACAGTACGACGAACTTTTCGACGAAAGCGCGGATGAGATCTTCCCCTATCGTCTGGAAGAGCACAAAGCGGTGGATATGCCCAAGGTAGGCCCCCGTCCGGCCATGCCGGCGCAGACGGTAACACCGCCGGACATGCCCGAATCGCCCTACTCCCATTACAAAGGCACCTCCGGCCAGGCGCAGTTCGGAAACGACTGGGCCGACACGGAAGGCGCCATCGAGCGGATTTTATCCTATGACAAGGAACAGCCCCTGTGCCTGTTTGTGGGCTGGAACAATCCCCATGTGCCCTACACCTGCATGGAGCCCTATTACAGCTCCATCGACCGCAGCAAGCTTCCCGCCCGAATCTCCGGCAGGGACATGACCGGCCGCTCCGAGATTATCCGCCAGCTGCAGCAGTACGTGGATATGACGGACTGGACCGAGGAACAGTGGATGGAGCTTCGGGCCACCTATCTGGCCCAGTGCATGATGGTGGACGACATGTTCGGCCAGATCTGCGACGCCTTAAAGGCCGCCGGCATGTACGATGATTCCGCCATCTTCTTCCTGTCAGACCACGGCGACTTCACCGGCGATTACGACCTGGTGGAAAAATCCCAGAACTCCTTCCAGAACTGCCTGTCCAAGGTGCCGTTTCTGATCAAGCCCCCGAAGGGCTATGACATCGATCCCGGCGTTTCCGACAGTCTGGCGGAACTGGTGGATCTGTACGCCACCGCCATGGATTTTGCCGGGGTTACGCCCTCTCACACCCAGTTCGGCCAGAGCCTGGTGCCCGTGCTGGCAGACCGCGCCGCCGCGGTGCGGAAATTCGCCTACTGCGAAGGCGGCCGAACGGAAAGCGAAATCCACTGTGACGAATGGCACAACCAGGGCGAAAACGGTCCGGCTCCCACCTATGAATACTGGCCGAAAATGACAGCCCAGAAAGATCCGGCGGCCCACGAAAAGGGCACCATGATCTATGACGGCCGCTTCAAATACGTGCACCGCCTGCGGGGGGATCACGAGCTGTATGACCTAAAAAAGGATCCGGCGGAAATCCGCAATCTGTATCCTGAGATCGCAGGAAATGAGCAGGCTTCTGCCGAAAACACCATCGACGATGCAAAGAAAGCAGAACTTCTTAAGCGGCTGTCCGCCTTCCAGTCTGAGCTGTTAAACTGGTACCAGGCCACCTGCGACGTGGTTCCCTACGAAGGCGACAGCCGCTTCTCCACGGATCAGTACTGGGGCATCTTCGGCAAGCGCCTGCCCGCTGCCATGGAGCAGCCCTTTAAAGAGTATATCCGCCGGGAGCATCCCTCCGTCAGCGCCGTGATTCAGTACCTGCAGAGTATGATGGCACAGCGGAAGCCGCAGTAAAGCCCGCGGAGCAAACGCGCGCGTTCGCTCGTTGTCGCGGCATTCGCCGTATGCGTCCTCATCGAAAACAGCCCGTGCAATCAAGTTTGCACGGGCTGTTTTCTCTTCGTCCGCGCATGGCTCATTGCTTTCGCGCAGAGAGTGGAACGGCAACCTGTCCCCTGTCTCATTTCATATGAATGACGGTGGGATCGAAGCTTTGGCAGTCTGCTACGCCGGTGAAGTACATGGCGCCCTTCAGCTCCTTTGTCATTTCCTTCATCCGCGCCGCTACGCCTTCGGCGCCTTGGGTCCGGGCGATGCCTGCCAGATGGGATCCCACGCCTACACCGTCGGCGCCCAGGGCCATGGCCTTATATACGTCCATGCCGGACTGCACGCTGCAGTCGATGAAGATCTTCATGTATTCTCCCACGGCCTCCCGAATCTGAGGAAGCACCTTTGCCGGCGGAACCAGATAGGTCAGCCGCCCGCCGTGATGGGATACCAAAATGCCCGCCGCTCCGATTTCCTTCGCCGCCAGAGCGTCGTGAACGCTTAAAACGCCCTTGATGATGAAGGGAAGCCTGGTGGCCTGCACGTAGGAGCGCATCTGCTCCAGCGTTTTCTGCGAGATATCGACGCCCATGGCGATGTCGTTGTCTCCGGTGGCGGTGATGGCGTGGTCGATGTCCATGGCCACCGCCACGCAGCCCAGCTCCTCGGCCGTTTTGATATGATCAAAGATTTTCTGCTCATCGGCATAGGGCTTGACCACGCGCACGACCTTCGCGCCGGTCTCCATCACCTGGGCAAACTGGTCGTCCTCGCACATGCCGATCCAGTGCAGGCAGCCGGCGTCCTTTGCGCCCTGCGCAAGGAATTCCAGCGGACCGTACTGGCCTTTGACATAGTGCGACATGTGGGACAGGGCAGCTGTCATAATCGGAGACGCAAAGCGATACCCGAAGTATTCCACTTCGGTGGAAGGCTCTGTGGCGCCCATCAGGCGCATCTCCAGCAGCAGGCTGTCATAATAATTCCGGGTGATCGTTCGGGTGCTGCCCGGCTGGCTGGCGGCCTGCTTTTTGTTCTCCTTCGCCTTGCCGCTCATCTGCTCTCCCACCATACGAACGATCTCATCGCCGGAAAGGCCGGCGGGCAGACGCTTTACGGCCCCGGCAATCATCGGCACCACGCCGGCAGGCGGAATGTTGTCCGGCACCATGGCCGCCAGCTTCTCGATCACGTCATAAGGGAAATCCTCTCCCAGCAGTTCCTCAAACATCACCATTTTCTCACTCATAGCTTCTCCTTTCGTTGTCTTCGCTGCGGGCAAATCATGCTGCGGATCCCCGTCCGCAGGAATGCTGCGAATTCATGTGCAATATTTTGCTTCCAATCCCGCCGGGCGCTGCCGTTATGCATACCGCATACCTGATCACGCTTCCGGCTCTACCCAGATGTTTCCGTTGTTCGTGCTCTTCAGGCATGCCTCCACAAAGGCCAGTCCCTCCACGCCGGCATCCACGGTCTCAAAATCGATCATGTCCGGCGTAAACGTCCCGTTCTCCTTTGCCAGAAGGCAGTCCGCAAAGCTGATATAAAGATTGCCCATCGCCTCAAGCCACCCTTCCGTGTGGCCCGAAGGCAGCCGGCCGTATTTTGCCGCGTCCGGCGTGATCTGGCCATAGCCGCGGTGCACCTCGCGAATGGTGCCGTCCGCATCAATGACCGTAATCCGGTCCGGGATCTCCTGGAACCATTCAATGCTTCCCTTGCTGCCGTAGATGCGGATGCGCAGGCTGTTGTCGCAGCCGATGGCCACCTGGGACGTCCAGTAGATGCCGGAGGCGCCGTTGTCGTATTCCACAAGAACGCTGTCGTTGTCGTCCAGCACCCGGCCGGGCACCACGATATCAAGCTTCGCCAGAAGCCGGCGGATCTTTAATCCGGTCGCCATGGAGATAAAGTTCTCCACGTGGGTGCCCAGATCTCCCAGACAGTTGACCCCGCCCGAGCGCTTCGGATCGATCCGCCACGCGCCCTGCTTTCCGCCGTCGTCGTCCGCAAAGGCCAGCCAGCCCTGTGGATACTCCGCCATGACCATGCGCACCTCACCGATGTCGCCCCGGCGGATCAGGTCGCGCATGTATTTCGCGGTGACATGACCCGTATAGGTGTAGGTCACCATAAACAGCAGATCCTTTTCCCTGGACAGATCCCGAAGCTCCGTTGCCTGGGCAAGGCTTACGGTTACCGGTTTGTCGCAGGAGACATTGACTCCGGCCTCCAGGCAGGCCTTTGCAATGGCGTAATGCGAATCATTCGGCGTCACGATCACGGCAAAATCGATCTCTCCCGCCTCGGCGGCAAGCAGCTCGTCCACCGTCGCATAGCAGCGCGCCGGGTCCAGATGCAGCTCATCCGCCATCTGCAGGGATTTTGCCGGATCTCTGGAAAAGCATCCGCACACCAGCTCGGCCCGGCGGTCAATGCCAATAGCCCGGCGGTGCGCACCGCCGATGAAGGATCCCGGTCCTCCGCCGATCATTGCGTATTTTAGTATTCTGCTCATTTTAAAAACCTCCCCCTTTATGAATCCGCGCAGCTAGAATCTGCGCGGCTAGAATCTGCACGGCTAGAATCTGCGCGGCTAGAATCTGCACGGCTATTATGCCGCCCGTGGCTGGCGGATCAAATCGCTGTGAAACAATCCGCTGTCTTTCACACGAATGGCCTCCCCTTTGGGTCTGCCGGCTATTCCGTCGCCAGCGCGCTGTCAAAAGCGATTTCGGATTTGTCAAAATCCATGCGGCGGACATACTCCAGCGACTCCGCCGCACCGTGGGTGCGCTCCATGCCGCTGTCCTCCCACTCCACGGAGAGCGGACCCCGATAGCCCATCTGGTTCAGCTCCCGGATGATGGCGTCAAAGTCCACGTCGCCGTGGCCCATGGATACAAAATTCCATCCTCTGTGGGTGTCGCCGAAGGTGATGTGCGATCCGAGAATACCGGTTCTGCCATCCTGATTCAGCTTGACATCCTTCATATGTACGTGATAGATCCGATCCGCAAAATCCCGCAGGAACAGGTGCGGCGTTACGCCCTGCCACAGCAGATGGCTCGGATCGAAGTTGAAGCCGAGGGTCTTGCGGTACGCAAATTTCTCCAGCAGCTTCTTTGCGGAATAGTAATCAAACGCGATCTCGGTGGGATGCACCTCCAGTGCGAATTTCACCCCGCAGGCGTCAAACTCGTCTAAAATCGGCGTCCAGAGGGAAACGATTTCGTCGTACCCTGCCTCGACCATCTCCTCGCTGGTCTGAGGGAAACTATACCAGTACTTCCAGATGGGGCTGCCCATGAAGCCCGTCACCACCTCCACGCCCATGGCCTTTGCCGCCCGGGCGGTCCACTTCATCTCCTCGATGGCCCAGGCGCGGATCTCCTCCGGCTTTCCCGCAAGGGCAGCCGGCGCGAAGCCGTCCAAACGCGGATCCCAAAGATCCCCCACGCACTGGCCGGTCAGATGGCAGCCCAGGGCATAATTCTTCAACCCGTACTTTGCCAATATGGCCTTCTTTTCTTCGACATACGACGGATCCGTTGCGGCCTTGCGCACGTCGAAATCAGCCCAGGTGGCGATCTCCAGCCCGTCATATCCAAGGCCCGAGAGCAGTTTGCACTGTGCTTCGAAATCCAGATCCGCCCATTGCCCCGTAAAAATCGTTACCGGTCTGCCCATGCTTTTTCCTCCTTCTTTAACAGCCTGTCCTTGCAAAGCCGAGGCTTTGCTGCTTCATTTGGTGTGTATGCTGTCTTTATCATAAAGCCCGTGCGCCTTCTTTTGCGCAGTATTTTTTCTCTTTTTTGCACGATATTTTCCTGTTGTTGGAATCCGACCGTTCATGGTACACTAAAAAAGAGCATCCCGGCGGTCTGCAGCTTTATCGCTTTGCGGCCTCGCGATGGCTGCGGCCTGCTCTTTCGTTCGTTTTTGCAGCACAAAGGAGGCGTTTTGATGTCACCCGGATGGATCACTTTCACCCAGTTCTTTGAGGGGCTTTCCATTCCCGTCACCCGGCTTTCCTGGCCCTTTGCCCCCGAGGATTTCCCGGATCTTGGCCTGCGCAAGACGACCCTGGGAAGCCGCAACTATCCGGCCCCCGCCATCCCCAATCCCTTTGTTCCCACGCTGCGCGTCTATTTTCTGTTAGACCGATATCTGGTCAACTATGTCATTCTGCCGGAGGAAGCCGGCAATTACATCTACGTGGTGGGTCCTTTTTTGTACGACACGCCGGTTCGGGCCCGTGTTCACGAGCTTGCCCGTACCCTGGGGCTGTCGGCGCGGCAGGAAGCCTCCATGCTCCGGTCAATGCGTTCCATGCGGATTTTGCGCGACCGCGCGGTGATCGAAAACTATATCCACGCCATGCAGCCGCAGCTCTATCCCTCCCAGACGGATCCGGTGGCCATGGAATTTTTCCAGGAGCTGGATCCGACGCCGCTGCCGGATTTTTCCGCCGATATGGTAGAGGATTATAAGGAAACCTTTATGGAGATGGAACAGCGCTACGCCGCCGAGGAGCGCATGTGCACCTTTATCCGCAGCGGGGATATTCTCCGGGCCCAGAAGGAGCTTCTGATCCTCGAGCAGCGGGGCATTCCCGGGCGCACCGGCCGCATTCTTCGGGATGCGCGCAACTATCTGCACGTATTCCACACTCTTTGCCGGCGCAGCGCCTATCATGGACAGGTGCACCCCTTTTATATCGACCAGCTCTCCGGACAGTTCTACCGGCAGATCGAGGGCGCGGATTCCATCGACGAGCTGCGCAAGATCCGCAGCGACATGCTCAGTCAGTACTGCCTGTTGGTGCGGCAATTTTCCACGGAGCACGTCCGGCCGCTGATCCGCGACGTCCTAAACCATCTGTCCGCCAATTTCACGGAGGATATTTCTTTGGAAAGTATTGCCAAAGAATTTCATGTCAACAAGGCCTATCTTGCCCGGATTTTCAAGGCCGATACGGGCTTTACCGTTGTGGAATACATCAACCGCCGCCGGGTGGAGCATGCCCGGTACCTGATGGACACGCAGAATCTGTCCTTAGGCGACGTCGCCTCCGCCTGCGGCTTTTCCAGCCTCAATTATTTTTCCCGCATCTTTACACGGTACGAGCACACCTCTCCCTCGGCGTACCGCGGTTCGCGCCGCACCTGATTCGACATTCCCGCATCTTTACACAGTACGGGCACATCTCTCCCTCGGCGTACCGTGCTTCGCACCGCACCTGATTCGGCAATATCGTGCGTCAAAGAGTTAATTTCATGTAAATATCCTCCTGATTTGTCTTCTAAGATGAAAAAAACATAGTTTCTGCAAATTTTGGAACAGGAGGATGTCAATGGAATCTGTCACAGGCAGCCGCGAGCTGGTTCAGATCTGCGTCGTCACGAAGGACGCTGTCCGCTCCAACCGCAATTGGGCCGCTTTTCTCGGCCAGACCTTTGTTGCGCCCAACATGTACTACGACACAGAAAACCCCCGGAACAATCCGGGCATCTGGTACAAGGGCGACATGATCTATGATGTCGGCTACGAAACCAACACCTTTGACCTTGCTCAGGAGGGCACAAGCATCCAGTTCGAGGTGTTGAAGCCCCAGGGCGGCCCCAGCGAGTGGCTGCGCTATCTGAACGAAAGCGGCGGCGGCATTCACCACATCGCCTTCCGCATCGACGACCGGGAAGCGTGCGAGCAGCGCGCCGCCGAAATCACCGGCAACAAAATCGTCCACAAGGGACACCCCTACCCCACGCCGGAATCCAAATACGCTTATTTTGATACCAAGGAGACCATCGGCACCACCATCGAGGTGCTTGATTTTGGCGCCTATGCGGATGCGCAGGTCCAGTACCGCCGCGTCACGGCGCTGTTTGCATCTACGATGGCTTCAGAAAAGCCTGTGGTGGACACCCCGCTGCCCTGCGCCGTCACCCTGGTGGTCAAGGACATCGACGCCAGCGCCGCGGCCCTGGGGGCCTTTGTGGGCATGCTGCCGCCCTCGGTGACCCACGTGGCCAACAAATCCGTGGTTCTGGAAGAATCCGCCCAGCCGGATGCGGTCTGGGACAAGGCCGACTTCGATCTGAAGACCGTGCACTTAGAGATGATAAAGCCTCGGACCGGCAATACGGTCTGGAGCGCCTTTGCCGATCGTCTCGGTGACGGCTTTGTCTCCGTGGCGTTCGAATCCGCCGATCTTGACGCCACCGGCGCCCGCATCGAGGACTTTGGCGGCAGGCTTGTACAGGAATATATCGCCGAGGACGGTCTGACCGTCTGCCGCATCTATGATCTGATGGAGCAGCTGGACACCCTGGTGGAAATCCGCAGCTCCGAACGGATCCGCGCACATCTTGCCGACATGGCGAAGAACGCGCCCCGGCCCGTGGATCTTTCCCGCAAATATAACGAGGCCACACGAATCGGCGATCTGGGCAGCAATCCCGCCGCGCGGGAAATCGTGCACCGCTATCTGCCCGGCTTCTATGACAATCCTCAGGTTTCTACCAGCGCCCGGCTGCCGCTGGGCATCTCCTGGCGGCTGATGGCCGGAAAAATGCCCTACGATCTCTCCGAGGATCGTCTGAGCGAAATGATAGATGCGCTGAATGCAGAGGCCTAAAGAGGCCCTTTCGGTACCAACCGTTTGATATTAATTGTTTTAAAGGGGGAAACCAACATGAAACGAAATCTGTTAAAACAGCTTCTGGCGCTGTCTCTGGCCGCAGGTCTTAGCGCGGCCGCGCTGACAGGCTGCGGCGGACAGGCGTCATCCGACAGCACCGGCAAGCCTGCCGGGGAGGAAACGGCCGGCGCCGCCGAGGAGAAGGTTGATGCAGCAGATGATGCAGCTGCTTCAGAGGAAACGCCCTCCGGAGAAGAAACCGCTGCCGCGCCGGTGGACGAGCGCTCAACGGATTTTACATTCCTGAATTCGGTCGCGGAAAACACCTACTTCTATGAGGAATATGAGGACAACGAAGTCGTGCAGTACTGGCTTGACCGCGACTGGGAGGTGGACGGCAATCCGTACCGCATCTCCATCGACTTTTCCTCGCTGCCGGCCGGCTCCGAGCGCGATGTCATGAACACACTGATCGCCACCGGCGAATATCAGGACGTGATTTCCATGACTTACAGCGCTGAAACCGCCCCTGCGCTGTATGAAGAGGGCGTCGTCATGGATATCACGGAGGACGTGTACAAGTACATGCCCAACTACGTGCAGTGGATGGAGGATCATCCGGAATATGCAACCCGCATGACCAACAAGGTGGACGGCGAGGACCGCATCCTGCAGCTTTACACCGTCGGCGACATCGCTGAGGCGCCCTTCTCCGGCTATCTGTACCGCCGCGACTGGCTGGTGAAATACGGCAAGAATCCCGAAACCGGCGAGGCCTTCACCGGCGGCTGGCAGGACGACGAGCATCTTGCATGGGAGGACGACGTGGTCTTCCCCTCCGGCAATACCGATCCCATCTACATTTCCGACTGGGAATGGATGTTTGATATCTTCCAGGAGGCCTTAAAGGGCGAGGGCATCGACGACGGCTATGCCTTCCAGCTTTACTATGCCGGCGACACCTCCGTGGGCGGACTGGTTTCTTCCTTTACCAACGGCAATTCCTACTATTACCTGGATGAAGAGGGCAAATGCCAGCATGGCTTCACCTCTGACGGCTACCGTGCCTATATCGAATGTATGACCGAGTGGTACAGCCGCGGCTATACGAATCAGAACTTCGAAGAAAATGCCAACGTCATGTTCTGGAAGATCGACGACACCATCACCTTTGCCGGCAAGGTAGGCCTGTGGTACGGCACCTCCGGCTGCTATGGCAACATGATGGCCACCGATACGGACATTGCCCGCGACATGTGCGCCTATGGTGCACCCTATCCGATAAACGATGTATACGGCGACGAAGACGCGAAGGGCAACGATCCCTGCTGCTTCTTAGGCGGTCTGGTGTTAAACGGCTCCTACTGCATCACCGACAAGGCAGCCGACAAGAACCTTCCGGCGCTTCTGACCGCGTTTGACTACCTCTACACCCACGAGGGCGGCATCCTGCGCAGCCGTGGCTTCTCTAAGGAGCAGGTGGAGGAAACCAACTCCGAGTTCTATCCCAAGTGGAACCTGCAGGACGGTGCGTACTCCTACGAGGACATCGACGGCGAAGACTGGATCGTCATCAATCCGGCGATGAACGAAGAAGGCGTCAAGGGCGCCGCAGCCATGATCCGCGTTCCCGGCCTGACGGTCAACGACCACGTCGACTTAGGCTACAACCCGGTGGGCCGCCGCTCCTATGAGCTGTGGACCATGTACGAAAACTCCGGCTATCTGACCTCCGACATCACCGGCCTTCTGCCCTCGGATGTATCGGATGTCACCTCGTTAAATACCACCAACATCCGCAGCTATATCGCCATGGAGCTGCCCAACTTCATCACCGGCCGCACCGACATCCATGACGACGCCGCCTGGAAGGCCTTCTGTGACGGCCTGATGGTATTTGACCCCGATGCATACCGGGATGCCGTCAACGAGGTGCTCGGCTTCTGAGATAGGGGACACCGTCCCATTTTACAGTCATTTGCATAACGCGGAACGGGAATCTCCCGTTCCGCGTTATTTCATGTTCGGAAAACGGGACGGTGACCTCCCCTGTCTCACTCCTGTAACACCGCCGGACATGCCCGACTCACCCTACTCCCATTACAAAGGCACCTCCGGCCAGGCGCAGTTCGGAAACGACTGGGCCGACACCAAAGGCGCCATTGAGCGGATTTTATCCTATGACAAGGAACAGCCCCTGTGCCTGTTTGTGGGCTGGAACAATCCCCATGTGCCCTACACCTGCATGGAGCCCTACTACAGCTCCATCGACCGCGGCAGCCTGCCCAGGCGGATTTCGGGAGACGACATGACCGGCCGCTCCGAGATCATCCGCCAGCTGCAGCAGTACGTGGATATGACGGGCTGGACCGAGGAACAGTGGATGGAGCTTCGGGCAACCTATCTGGCCGAAGATGACAGCCCAAAAGGATCCGGCTGCCCACGAAAAGGGCACCATGATCTATGACGGCCGATTCAAATACGTGCACCGCCTGCGGGGGGATCACGAGCTGTATGATCTGGAAGCGGATCCGGCGGAACTGCGGAATCTGTATCCGGAACTTGTTGGCGCCGAAAGCGCTTCTGCTGATCCCGGCACTGCCCCGGCAGCCGCTGACAGCAGCCCGGCGCTCACCCAAAACCAACTGAGCGATGCTGAAAAAACAGAACTTCTTAAGCGTCTGTCCGCCTTCCAGTCTGAGCTGTTAAACTGGTACCAGGCCACCTGCGACGTAGTTCCCTACGAAGGCGACAGCCGCTTCTCCACCGACCAGTTCTGGGGCATCTTCGGCAAGCGCCTGCCCGCTGCCATGGAACAGCCCTTTAAGGAGTACATCCGCAGAGAGCACCCCTCCATCAGCGCTGTGATTCAGCACCTACAGAGTATGATGGCAAAAAGACCGTAAAACAACAAGGCAAGGGCCGCGCAAATGCGCGGCCCTCTCTCACATGTCCCACTACGTCCAGGCCACCAAGCTTCCCTTCATCATCAAAGGCGTATTAAGCGTACACGATGTCCTGTCAGCCCAATCAGACACAATTTCACTTCTGTCCTACATCCTGACAATTGTGCATGAAACCTGACATACGTGCAAGAACCCTCCTGTACCCTCTGCTACACTGATCGCAGATATCGCGGCAGAACCTGCCGCCCGCAAATTCGAGAGATCGAAGGGAAATCAAAGGAGGGTACACATGTTACTGAAGGATTTAAGAAAGAAAGCGGGTCTTGCAGCCGCTGTTCTGGGCATGTCGGTGCTGCTGGCTGCCTGCGGCGGAAAGTCCGGCGCGAATACGGCGCCTGCGGACAATGCAAATGCTTCCAAGGATACCGAAACCACCGCATCCGCTGAGACCGAAACAGCAGAAACGGCTACATCTTCGGAAGAAACCGACGCTGCACCGGAAGCTGAGGATCTTGGCACCGTGGAACTGTCCTGGCTGCTGGACAAAGGTCCCGAAATGGACAGCTACGAAACCTATGAGGAAAGCCCGGCGGTCAAATACTGGGAAGATCGGGACTGGGTCACTGCCGACGGCGAAATGAAGGGCCGCGTGGACATCAGCTTCATCGCACCGCCTGCCGGCTCCGAGCAGGAAAACTTCAACACCCTGCTGGCCACCGCGGAGTATCCGGAAGTCGTGGCCATGATGTATTCGTCGGAAAACGCCCAGTCTCTGTATGACCAGGGCATCGCCATCGACCTGACGGAATACGTAGAAAAGTACATGCCCAACTACACGAAGTGGATGGACGAGCATCCGGAATTCGCGCCCGGCATGAAGAATGACGGCAAGATCATCATGCTGTATCAGACGGCGGATGGCCCGGAACAGGCCTGGGGCGGCTTTGTTTACCGCCGCGACTGGATCTTAAAGTACGGCAAGAATCCCGAGACCGGCGAAGCCTTCACCGGCGGCTGGAACGCCGACAAGACCGAGTGGACCGATGATATCGTCTTCCCCAGCGGCAACGAAGACCCGGTGTACATCAGCGACTGGGAATGGATGTTTGAGATCTTTGCCGAGGCCTTAAAGGGCGAAGGCATCACCGACGGCTACTGCGTGCAGAACTACTACACGGGCTACTACACCCTGGGCGAAATCAACTCCAGCTTCGGCGGCAACTTAGGCTATTATGTGGACGAGAACGGCAAGGTTGTATACGGCGGCACGGAAGACGGCATCCGCGCGTTCTTAACCTGCATGAATCACTGGTATGAAGAAGGCTGGATGGATCCCCGTTTCGAGGAGCATACTTCCGACATCATCTGGTTCCAGATTGACTCCGCCAACGTGTTCTCCGGCAAAGTCGGCCTCTGGTACGGCCTTGGCGGACAGGTGGGCGACAAGATGATGTCCGCGGACAGCCCGCTGCTTTCCGACATCTACGTATCCAGCTGCCCCGCTCCCATCAACGACGTCTACGGCGACGCTTCCTGCCAGAATCAGGAACCCACCGTCTTCTATCAGGGCGACCTGGTTTCCACCGGTGTCGTTGTCACCAACAAGATGGATGAAGAAAAGCTTCCGGTGCTTCTGACCGCTGTGGACTACCTCTACTCTCACGAAGGTTCTCTGCTGCGCAGCTGGGGTCTTTCCGAAGAGCAGCAGCACGAAGTGCAGGATCCCTATTACAACGAACTGGGCCTGCAGGACGGTCTGTATTCCGTAAGCACCGATGAAGACGGAACCGAAACCTACACCATCAACGAGGCTGCCCACGACAACAACAACCTTGACGTGATTATGGCCTGCAACATGAAGCGTGTCATCGGCATGAGCGCCAACGCCAACGTGGTTCAGACCACCGATCCGGATATGCTGCACTTCTATGAGCAGCAGGCGAAATACACCGCTTCCGGCAACGTATCGTCCATGATCTCCGGCAAGCTTTCCGCCGAGGAATCCACCGAAGGCTCCCTGATCAACACTAACGTGCTGACCTATCTGTCTCAGGCTGTACCGGACTTCATCACCGGCCGCACCGACATCAATGATGACGCCGCCTGGCAGGAGTACTGCGACACGGTGGAAGGCTACGGCGTACAGTCTCTTGTGGACGCCTTAAACGCAGCCGTCGGCGAATAAACCTTATCCGTTCAAAAGCAAATCATCCGAGGCAGGGGTTGTAAAATCCCTCCATCCTATGAGAGCGCCCGCAGGAAATCATCCCCGCGGGCGCTTTGCGTTTGGGACGGTGATCCCTGTCTCACACCACACAAACATTGGATAGAGCGGGACGATAATTTATCTTAAGATTACCCTTGCTCCCTTCGGATGTACCGTTTATAATGGATATACCGTTATAACATTTCGATGGATTTCAGGAGGTTTTTATGGAACAGGTTCAGATCCGCCCATGGGGAAACAGTCAGGGTGTCCGCATTCCCAAAGACATCCTTGCAAAACTTGGCCTGAGCACATCAGATACCCTGCAGATGCGTGTCACCGACGACGCCATCATTCTTCGCAAATCCTTTCCGCACCGCTCCTTTGAGGACCGTCTTGCCGAGTTTGACGGAAAAATTGACGTGGGTGAATTTGACTGGGGCGAGCCCGCAGGGAAGGAGCTGGTATGACAGATCTGTGCCAGGGTGACATCATCCGGGTATCCGGCTTTTCAAACTGCTTTCTGGTCATCAGCAAAAACGCCTTCATCCGGTCCACCGGCGTCTTTCATGTCTGCGTCATTGCGCAGAACAGTCCGGCGGGTCCGCTGCATATCCCACTTCGCGGCGCGCAGGGCACGGAAGGCGTCGTTTTCTGCGAGCAGTTAAAGCTGCTGGATCCGGATGCCCGCGCCTGCAGCAGGATTGACCGCATTTCCTATTATGATATGATGAATATCTCTGATGCGATTCAGGGAATCATTGAGTATGAATGACTGCCAGGATTCAGGGAATCTTTGCGCACGAGTGACTGCCAGAATTCAGGGAATCTTTGAGTAGGAGTGACTGCCGGCCGACTCCTTTGGACCCGGCTTTCTATGAGCCAAAACCGAGCCGGAAGTCTGTGTTGCCATGGAATTCCGACAATGAACAGGTATATAAAAGCATATGAATAAAAAAGTATTTCACACCCTTGAACTGGATAAGGTTTTAAACCAGCTGACGGAGCAGGCCCGCACCACCCGGGGCCAGGAACTCTGCCGCCGTCTTACGCCCCTTACAGATCCTGCTGAAATCGAACGTCTGCAGCAGGAAACCGAGGACGCCCTTTCCCGGATTTTTGCCCACGGCCTGCCCAACCTGTCGGACGTATCCGACGTGCGCATCTACGAGAAACGCCTGGGCATCGGCAGTGCTCTTTCTTCCCGGGAACTGCTGTCCGTGGGCTCGCTTCTGGAGGTCGCCCGGCGGCTGGATTCCTACGGTGAGCAGTGCCGCGGAAAGGACGATGTCCCTTCGGGCGACAGTTTAGAGCCTCTCTTCGCCTCCATCTCGCCGCTGACCTCCCTTGCCCGGGAAATCAACCGCTGCATCATTGCCGAGGACGAATACGCCGACGACGCCACCTCCGGCCTGCTTTCCGTGCGCCGGCAGATGGTGTCGGTGAGCGAGAAAATCCGCTCCTACATGAACAGCATGCTGACCAATCCCAACGTGCGGGATTATCTGCAGGACACCGTCATCACCACCCGCGGCGGACGCTATGTTGTCCCGGTGCGGGCAGAGCACAAAGGCCAGGTGCCGGGTATGGTGCACGATCAGTCCTCCTCCGGCGCGACCCTGTTCATCGAACCCATGGCTGTGGTGACCATGAACAATCAGCTGCGGGAACTGGAACTGCAGGAAAAGCAGGAAATTGAAAAGCTGCTGGCGGCCCTTTCCTCTGAGGTCTATGAGCACGCCGCCGAGCTGTCCGCCGACTACACGGCCATCGTTTCCTTGGACTTCATCTTCGCCCGGGGCCAGCTGGCCCGGATGATGAATGCCACCCGTCCCCGCTGGAACGACGACGGCATCATCCGCCTGCGGGGCGCACGCCATCCGCTTTTAGATAAGCACAAGGTGGTGCCCATCGACCTGGTTTTAGGCGACGAATACCAGCTGCTCATCGTTACCGGTCCCAACACCGGCGGTAAAACCGTCAGCTTAAAGACCTGCGGCCTGCTGACCTTAATGGGCCAGTGCGGTCTGCACATCCCGGCCTTAGACCGCAGCGAACTGTCCGTCTTCCACAACGTTTACGCGGATATCGGCGACGAACAGAGCATCGAGCAGTCTCTGTCCACCTTCTCGTCTCACATGACCAACATCGTGCGCATCTTAGACGGCGTGCGTGACTGCCGCATGGCCGGCCACCGCACCCTGTGCCTGTTTGACGAACTCTGCGCCGGCACGGATCCCACGGAAGGCGCGGCCCTGGCCATCTCTCTGTTAGAGCGTCTCCACGGGGATGGCGTCTGCACCATGGCCACCACCCACTACAGTGAGCTGAAGGTGTACGCCCTCACCACCCCCGGCGTGGAACACGCCTGCTGTGAATTCTCCTTAGAGACTTTGGCTCCTACCTACCGGCTTCTGATCGGCATTCCCGGAAAGAGCAATGCCTTCGCCATTTCCGCCCGCTTAGGGCTTCCTCGGGACATCATCGAAGACGCCCGGGGGCGGGTGGATGAAGGCGACGCGGCCTTAGAGGACGTCTTAGCCGACCTGACCCAGAAGCACGTGGCTGCCGACGCGGCCTTAGCCGAAAGCCAGCAGAAATTAAAGGAGGCCCGCTCCAAGGAGCAGACCCTGACCGCCCAGCAGACCAAGCTGGAAGAACAGCGTGCCCGCATCCTGGAAGATGCCCACTTAGAGGCCGCCCGCATCCTGGCCGAGGCCAAGGACGTGGCGGATGAAACCATCCGTAATTTCCGCAAGTACGGTGCTAACACTGACATGTCCAAAATGGAGCAGGAGCGGCAGAAACTTGGTCAGAAACTTTCCGACGCCCGTGGCAAAACCGCTCAGAAACAGCATCTGCCTGCCCATACCGCACCTGCGGCGAAACCCACCGAACTGCACATCGGCGATAAGGTGCGCATCCTTTCCATGAACGCCAACGGCGTCGTGCACACTCTGCCCGACAAAAACGGCATCCTAGAAGTACAGATGGGTATCCTGCGCAGCCGCGTCTCGGCCAAGGATGTGGTTTTAGCCCAGGACAACGACACCGTCTCCTTGGACGGCAAGGCCATTGCAGGCACCGGTAAGCGCAACATTTACTCCGCTTCCCGCAAGGGCGAAGTGGAGGCGAAAACCCTGAACAAAAGCTCGTCCATTTCCACGGAAATCCAGCTTTTAGGCATGACCTCGGACGAGGCCCTGTTCGTGCTGGGCAAGTACTTAGACGACGCCTACCTGTCCCACCTTCCCACCGTGCGCATCGTCCACGGCAAAGGCAACGGCATACTGCGCAAAGCGGTGCACGGATATCTGCGCAAGCAGCCCCATGTGGCGAAGTTTGAGCTGGCCGCCTACGGCGAAGGAGACTCCGGCGTGACGGTGGTAACCTTCAAATAGCGCAAGCGTAATAAAATCCCATATTTCAGCGTCAAACCCCCGCAGGCTTTCGGGTTAGAAGCTTGCGGGGGTTTTTGCGTAATTAAATGACAATCCTATCCGTTCGCGAACAATCAGGCAAGAGACTCTTTTTTTCTGGTGCTATGATGCTACGTAGGAAGAGAAGCTGAAGTCATTTTCACCACGCGTCAACATAACCCTGCCACATTCCACATTTTGAAGAAAGGATTCGCACATTATGGAAAAACTGCATCTTCAGGGCACATCCTTTGTCACCGATGACGGCCGCGAGGTCATTCTGCATGGCGTCAACGTCTTAGCCCGCGAGCGCACAAATCATCACTTTTACCCCAACTTCGAAAATGCCTTCCCCTGGTTTCGCCATATGGGCTTCAACCTGCTGCGTTTCGGCATCTTCTGGGACGCGGCAGAACCCCAGCCGGGCGTCATCGATGAAGACTATCTGGCGCACGTGAAAGAGTATGTCAACCTGGCCGCCCGGTATGACATCTATGTCATGATCGACATGCACCAGGATCTGTTCGCGCAGAAATTCATCGACGGCGCGCCGGACTGGACCTGCCTGGATGAAGGGCTTCCGCACCCGAACGACTGCAATATCTGGTACGAGGCCTATTTAAAGAGCGAAGCGATCATCCGCGCCGCCGATAACTTCTGGGCCAACAAGCCCGCCGAAGATGGCGTCGGACTGCTGGATCATTACGAGGCCATGTGGGAGCGCATCGCAGCCGTGTTCGCAGACTGCCCCAACGTGATCGGCTTAGAGCCCATGAACGAGCCCTTCATGGGAAGCCTTGCCCGGGAAGCTTTTGGCGCGGCTACCATGGCCATGATGCAGAAAAATCCGCAGTTTGATCTTGCGCGTCCGGACCTCATCAGCCCGGAGGAAAACATTGAGTTCATGCGGATTGTCTCCGAAAAACTCGTTCACTTCGACCAGACAACGCTGATGGACTTCTACCGTCGGATTCAACGCGCCATCCAGAAAACCAGCGATCTGGCCATTATCACCGGCGGAAATATCTACTGCAGCACCGACGTGCCCACCGGCATTGAACGTCTACCTGGCATCGGGCAGATCTATGCGCCCCATGGATATGATTCGGTGGTGGATTCGGATCGGTACGATGCCTACAGCACCGAGAACGTGGCACGGGTCTTTGCCGGGAAAAGACAGAGCCAGGAACGTCTGGGGCTTCCCACCATTGTAGGCGAGTGGGGCGCCTTCCCATCCAAACCGTTTACAAACGACCTGATTCGCTTTATGAATCGGATTCTGGAAGAAAATCTCTGGGGATCAGCCTACTGTGAATACCGGCCGGGAATGGAAAAGGACGGAAACTTCATCGCACTTCGCCGCGCGTATCCGGTAAAAACCGGCGGAAAACTGATTTCCTATTGTGATTCTCAGAATCGTGACGTTGACCATAACACAGCCGAAGCCGTGTCGAACGGTACGGAAATCCGTTTTGAGATGACGTTTGATGGGAAAGCGGGACTTGAGACCGAAATCTATCTGCCCTTTGCGCTGATTGAAATCAGCTGCAGCCTGCCGTGTAAAACGGATGTAGCTGACAACGGCGAAGACGGATGTGTCTGCACTGTCACAAGCAGCGAAGATGGCCGTCAGCAGATTTGTATTCGTTAGCAAATGAGAAACCAATAAAGGAGGAGGAGACAAAAGTGATAAGTACTTTTGTTTCCCCCTTCATTCTACAAAAACAGGACGATGACATGTCCATGGAGGCTTCGTTAGAGGAAAAAGAAGGTAGTTGGATTGAATGGTGCTTTGAAGAGTCCCTGTGCTGCGAGAAAGAGCCAATGCTGCTGTTTAATGCATGGTGGATTCGATGGCAATATGCGCTAACCGCCGCCTACGGCGAAGGCGACTCCGGCGTGACAGTAGTGACGTTTAAGTAACCATCGTACAGATGCTTCTGCTACTCCCTTTTTCGGAGTCGGGGGCAAGGAGCGCCGTTTTCTAACGCGCTGCCTGCTTTCCCAGCACTTCATTCACAGCATCAGCATAGCTGTACGGGTCAAATTCATCGATCCCCCGACAGTACGTGTCCCATGCGCTGTCATCTGCAATATCCAGTTCTCCTGTGATAAACTTCGGCACCATCTGCGACATATAGTTCGTTATGTTGGCATTGACAATCGACTGGTTCTCTGACTGTTCTGTTGTCAGCTGTCCCGTAACGGCACTGTTCAAATACCCTGTATTGTCATACGTCACCCAGATATTAAGCGCTTCTTGCAGATTCTCCGAAAAGCCCTGATCGACATGGTCATATATGGACATTCCCATAACGCGTTCCATAATCATCGCGTTTCGCAGCCCTGTCTCAAGCGTATCCTCCGCCGGTGTTACAATCCATGTTTCACCATTACGTTCTTCTACCGAATAGAATCCGTTCTCGTATCCCTGCTCTGCATAAAAGGTAGACCCGGTATCAACCGCAGCCTGCTCGGCATTCATGCCATAACTGCGCAGGATACCGCCTTCACGGTCATACAGACTGTCAATTGCCGTAAGCAGCGTCGGGATGTCCTTGTCCCTACATTTACTAGTGATAATAGTCGGATTTCCCAGCAGCGAAGCACCAAAAAAGCACCTGGGATCTTTCCCCTGCACAGACGAGTCTCCGTACTTGTCGTTGATCGGGCTCGGCGCGGCGGCGGCAAACGCCCCGCAGGCAGGACTGGCCGGATCTCCTCCCGACGTGTCGATCTGATTCCCGACGACTCCCTTTAAGCCATACCACATGCCAACCTTCCCGGAAAAGACGGACGCTGTGTCCACACTCCAGAAAATAGCCTCCGGCTGCTCCATAAAGAACTCATCCAGCCATCCGTTTTCATACCATGTATTCACACACTCCAGATAGGCTCTCATACCATCGGAGTTTCCGCCAAACCGGCAATTCCCCTCCTCATCCAGATACCAGTTCGTGCCGATTCCTCCGAACCCTGTTGCCATCTCACCGGTTGCCCAGTATCCGGCGTTTGGCAGCTGAAATACATATCCATCCTCGACGTTTTGTTCCTGCAGCGCTGTTTCAAAAATCTCAAACATCCACTCCCAGTCACTGATATATACCGGGAACGTGCTTCCGCTCGGGAATACAACGTCATCTGACCAGTTCCCTTCCTCGTCATATCCACCTGTAAAAGCCTGCCCGGAGGTCGGATTCGTTCCGTATTTCACGATCCAGTCTCTGCGGTATAAAAAACCGTTTCCGCGTTCTCCAGTCGTATCACTGAATCCATACAACTGCAAAATCCGCTTCTCACCATCGACATTGTTGTACATCATATCCGCGTATTCCGGATTTGCAGACATCCAAGCCATATAATTCGGCATATATGTCGTTACGTACTCTGTCAGATCCAGAGCAATACCCTCCTCATATAACTGATTTGCCTTCTCGCTGCTATAGGAAAGAGACATGATGTCCGGATATTCTCCGGTGGCAAGCAGTGTATTGACATACTCACTGGCCCCGCTCGACGGAGGCGCGGTAAAATCAATAGAGATCTGCTTCTGATTACCCTCGCCGTATGCATCCCACGTCAGAGAAGACCAGTAGAGATACACCGGATTCTTCTCATATTCGTCATAAAAATAGCTCTCCACATTTGCATCGATCAGATAGGTGAACTCGCAGCTCAGATCCAGACCAGTGGTTCCGGAAGCTGCCGCTCCCGTTTCTGTCGCTTCCGCCCCTGTTTCCACTTCGACGGATTCCTCTTTGGCGGCCGTCGTCTCCTCCGTTTCACTGTCGGCACAGCCTGCCAGCAGCGCCGCCGTCATAGCCGCAGCAAGAATCCTCCTCAGCACACTTTTTGTTTTCATTCTTTACACTCCTTCCGAATCTGCCATGTATGATACTGACGCAATTGTTCCTGAGAAAAATTGGCTCCGAATTCCTCCATCTGTCGCTGCGCTTCTTCACCTGACGGATCCCAGGCCGACGGTGGCAATGCCTCAATCCCGCATTCTGCAAACTCTCCGAAGTCCTCCCGCAGTAAGCGCTCAAACATTGTATATTCGATTCTCCGGGTTCCATGCCATGCGCTGACGCCGGCTGCCGCAAATCTTGGCCAGGCCAGTCGTTCGAGCGAACGGTTGTCGCGAACGTACTCTGTCCAAAGCAGCACCTCCCTTCCCAGCACCCCGCTCCTGCAGTTTTCAGGAATATACTCCGGCGCAAGGTCATAATTGTAGACCGCACGCAGCGGGACAAGGCCGACAGGATAATCGCAATAACTGTTTCCGACCTCAGACATGATCACATGACCGCCGTTCTTTAAATGCTGCACAACGTCCTCGCGGCCATCTGTCGTCCATAGCTGGACTACGATTTCCGGATTCAGGTTTCCTCCCCTTGCCGCCTCCTGCCAGACAATCGCTCTTTTACCAAGTGTCCTTATCTCATCGGCAAGCACGTTTGTCAGCCATCCCTGCAGCTGGTTTTCATCCCTCAAGCCTTCCCTGCGCATGCGTTCCCGGCAAAACGGACAGTCCTCCCATCGTTTCTTTGGTGCCTCGTCTCCGCCGATATGAATATATCTGCCCGGAAAGAGGCCGCAAACCTCACGCAGGAGTTCCTTTGCGAAATCAACCGCCTCGTCCCGGCCGGCGCAAAGAATATCCGGATAAACCCCGCCTTTTAGGGCAACGTCCGTTTCCGTCTGCCTGCACGACAGCTGCGGATATGCTGCCAGAATCGCCGTAAAATGTCCCGGCATGTCAATTTCGGGTATGATTTCGATTCCCAGCTGCTGTGCATACCCCACCATTTCACGGATCTCTTCTTCTGAATAAAACCCGCCCTCACACACGTCAAGGCTGCAAGTCCCAAAGTGATCCCCCTTCCGCCAGGACGCGACCTCGTTCAAGCGCGGGAACTTCCTGCTTGGCAGGCGATATCCCTGATCATCGGATACATGAAGATGAAAATAATTCATTCCGAATTCAGCTGCCTGGCGCATCATTTTTTTTATTTCCGACAAGGGAAAAAAGTGACGCGCCACATCCAGATGAAATCCCCTGTATTCATATGCGGGTTCTCCCGAAATCTGTCTATTCATCTTCGATTCTCTCCTGATCGTCTATACAGCGTTCAAACACATGCATACCATGTGTCAGCAGCTGTTCATCTTCTCCGGGAAGAAACAGGTGCGCCGTCGTTCCTTCCGGGATCCCGATTTCGTAACGACAGACGCCGTTTCCTGAGCTCAGACACCAGGACACGGAAACCCGGCCCTGCGGAATATCGAGAAATCCCTGCGCAAAGCCGAGCTGCGGAATCAGGCACGGACAAATCCGAAGCACCGGATAGTCCCATCGGATCCCCAGCAGCCCGGTGATCATATACCCGGCAACCGCTCCATAGGCATAATGATTCAGGGAGCATTCCTGAAGACCGTCATCGCCGATACCGCCCCATGTTTCCCAGATGGTTGTTGCTCCACGCTTCACAGTGTACAGCCAGGAAGGATACTCCTCCTGCAGCAGCAGCCTTCCGGCAGTTTTTCCGTAACCGTGATCCGTCAGTACCGGCAGCAGATGTGCTGTAGATAAAAAACCGGTATTGAGATGATAGCCGTTTTCCGCAATCCGCTCATTCAGATCTGCCGCTGCTCTTATCTCTTCTTCGGCGGACAGCAGTCCCATGGCAATCGGCCGAACGTATTCACACTGCCGGCCTGACTGAATCTGTCCTTCCGGCAGGAACTCCGACCGGTATGCTTTTACCGCGTTTTCATGCAGGCGAGAAAAATATGCCTCTTCCTTCGGATCATACAGAATCCCGGCAATCTTTGCTGCCAACCCTGAAGAATATGCCAGATATGCGGTCGCCACCTCCGGCTGCCCGTTTTCAAATGCCTCCTTCATGGTCTCGGCCAAACAGCTTCCGGGCTCATTGCACTCCCCGTAATCCATGCCGGTTTCAATCAGATACTCCCTGTACAACGGATTGTTGACCCTGCGTTTTGGATTCTCCTGTTTTGCACGCGTCTCCAGAAACCGCACCCAGCGTCGGATCATGTCATAGTTTTCTTCAAGAACACGCTTGTCACCCGTAAAACAATAAATCTCCCACGGAACGATCACCGCAGCGTCGCCCCATCCGACCGATGCGCTGAACATATCTGAAATCGCTCCCGGTTTGCCGTTTCGGGGACAGATATATGGGAGTTTTCCATCCGGATACTGCATCAGTCGCAGATTGCTCAGCCATTTACGATAAACTCCCTCGCAGTCCATCAGACGAAGACCCGTGCGAACGAAAACGCCTGCATCGCCGGTCCAGCCTGCTCGCTCCCGCGTCGGACAATCGGTCGGAATATCCAGAAAATTGGATTTCATACTCCAGACACAGTTTTGAAACAGCCGGTTCACTGCACCATTTCCACAGACAAAACCTGCACGTTCCCGCATCCGCGTGTAAACCGCAACCGCATGCAGCCGCAAATCCTTCACTGGAATATCTGTCAAAACTTTTGCATATCGAAACCCAAATACTGAAAACAGGGGCTCATAATGATTTGTTCCATCCTTACATATATACCGGACTTCCTGCCGAATGCCCCCGGACCGATTGCGTTCTCCCGGCTGAAAATTGCGGTTCGTAAAGTTTCCGTCAGCATCGAGCGTTTCACCATGAATCACAACAATCTGACTTCCCTTTTTTGCGTTTTCGATGTCAATCGTCGTATAGCCGGCCATATTCTGGCCGAAATCAAATACGATCTCTCCCGCAGGTGTTTTCAGGTAATGTCCCGAAAAACATTCCTGTGCGCACACCATCTCTGTTTCAGAAGGCACAAGCGCATCTGTACCGAACGCCATCTCCCTTGCCGGATGCCAGTTGACAGGCTGCTCCTTTCCTGCGTCATATATCTCACCCAGTTCCATATCTGCCAGACGAATCGGACCGTCTTCCGATGCCATAAACGTTCTGTCCGTTTTCAGTATGCATTCTTCGTCTATCTGTATTTCCGCAAGAAAAGACAGATCTTCCCCGAACAGATTCCGCACCCCGTCGATTCCATTGCAGCCCCGGTACCACCCGTCGCCAAGAACAACAGACAATTCGTTCTCTCCAGCCTGCAGCAGTGTCCCGATATCATAGCACTGGTATTGCAGCCGCATGCCGTACTCATCGCATCCGGGCGTAAAACGAGCCTTTGTCACTCTATGACCATTCAGCCGCAAATCATACAAGCCATGTGCTGTCGCAAACAGGAGCGCCTCCTTTGCCAGCGACTCCTCCGGTATGAAAAACGTCTTCCTCAGATATCCTGCACCCTTGCGCACGTCCGGTTCGGTGATCGTTTCCGGCGTAATCCATGTTGCATGCCATTGTGTAATACGACGACCGATTCTAAAACATTCCTTCATTCTGTCACCTCAAAACGGCTTCTTGTCTTTTTTCATTTATTACTGTACAATAACGTATGATAATCAACAAGTGCCTATTATTTATCCTATACACTTCTGTGGAAAATTGTTGCACATCGCCTGTTTTGCCATCCCTTTCCGGGAATAAAACGCTTTGAAAGGATCCCTCTGTGGAGGATGCACGTATACAAAAAACAAAAGCCCGGCTCATTTGCGCGCTTTCGGAACTCATGAAAGAATACCCGCTGGATCAGATCAGCGTTTCCGGACTTTGCCGCAAGGCCAATGTCAACAGAACAACCTTCTATAAATACTTCCGGGTTCCCTCCGACGTTGCGCAGGAAGCTTTCATCATACATGTCAGAGATCTTCATCATCTGCAAAGCACCTCACTGAACCACCTGTATGACTCTCTTTTATTCTGTTGCCGGAAATACCGGGATAATTACAACAGAACCCGGCAAATGTTCCCGGGATTCGTATTGTCCGAAGAACTCCTATCTGATTTCTACCTCCATCTCTCTGAACCGCTGAACCTCGGAGATGACAGCAAGCTGTTCTTTGTTGCCGGTGGCGCTTCTGCTTTGATGCTCCACTGGCTTCGTGACCCCGAGGCATGCAGCGCGGAGGAAATCGCACGGAAGCTTTCCACCATGATTCGCTCTGTTCTGGACGGCGGCTGATCATTTTGTCAAAAAAACCGTGTCTGCCGACAGGCAGGCACGGTTTTTTACGTCGCGGTCAAAGCATCAGCATATTTGACAGAAACAGCAGAAAGATCATGGCAAGGACGACCAAAGGGGACAGGCACTTTTGTCACCTGCGTAATAGAATCCTCCTTTTATATGACAGAAAAATGGGACAGTGACCCCTGTCCCACGTTGGCCCTCGCCTGCTCAGGCCTTATCGCTAAAAAAACGGACCGGAAATATCCGGTCCGTTTTTTGCATATCGCCGCTTATACCAGCTCAAGCACCACTTCCATCGCGCCGTCGCCCTTACGGGGACCAACTTTGATGATGCGGGTGTAGCCGCCCTGACGGTCGGCGTACTTCGGTGCGATCTCGTCGAAGAGTTTCGCTACCATGTCGATCTTCTTCGTCTCGCGCTTCTTTGCACCGGTCTCAACCACCGGATACAGAACCTTCAGCATCTGACGACGAGCGTGCAGACGGGAAGGCTGATCCTTCTTGATGGTCTTGTCAACGGTTTCGTAAACGGTCACTTTCTTGCCGTCAACGACTTCCTTGACACGCTTGCCCGTGGCATCCTTCTTGGCAACCTTTGCCTGAACGGTCACTTCATCGAAGTTGTCGCGCTCTCTGATGGCAAGGGCGATGATGCCTTCGGCGATCTTCTTCACTTCCTTGGCCTTGGCTTCGGTGGTGATGATGCGGCCGTGCTGTAAGAGGGCGGTCACCTGGCCACGAAGAAGGGCCTTACGCTGTGAAGAGGTTCTGCTTAACTTGCGATACATTGCCATGATTTTTCTCCTTTTCTTCTGTTGCGCCGCCCGCACGCTTTGGGTTTACCGGACGGTGTCCATGGCCTTTATTTCCCGGAAAACCCGCTTCATATAAACCTGCGGTTTTCCTTACTGAACAGTTCTCTGCTCCTTGGCCTTACGAGAGCTGTCCGGTCATCCCACCCTTTGGCTTTACGGATGACCTTTTGCGCTAAGCGCATATCTTAAACTGCTTACGCCTCCGGCTCGCCGGTGCGAAGAGACAGTCCCAGATCATTGAGCTTTTCGGTGACTTCAAGCAGGCTCTTGCGGCCTAAGTTGCGCACCTTCATCATGTCCTCTTCCGTCTTGTTGCAAAGCTCTTCCACGGTATTGATACCGGCGCGCTTTAAGCAGTTGAAGGAACGGACGGAAAGCTCCAGCTCATCGATGCTCATCTCTAAGGTCTTGCCCTTGGCGGCTTCCGGCTTTTCAACCAGAACGTCAACCTTGCGGGCATTCTCGGAAAGATCGATGAACAGGCTTAAGTGCTCGGAAAGCACTTTCGCGGCAAGGCTGATGGCCTCGTCCGGGCCAAGGGTACCCTTGGTGTAGACGTCTAAGGTCAGCTTGTCGTAGTCGGTCATCTGGCCGACACGGGTGTTTTCCACGCTCATGTTTACACGCTCGATGGGCGTGTAGATGGAATCCACCGCGATAACGCCGATGGGCGTATCTTCCGTCTTGTTACGGTCGGAAGAAACATAGCCGCGGCCTTTCGTGATAGTAAGTTCCATGTAGAGCTTGCTGTCCGGACCGCCGGACAGATGAGCGATTTCCAGTTCCGGATTGATGATTTCAATCTCGGAATCCACCTGGATATCCGCTGCGGTAACGACGCCCTCGCCTTCGAATTCGATGTAGGCGATCTTGGGCTCGCCGCTGGTGCCGTTGTCACGCAGAGCCAGCTGCTTGATGTTCATCACGATCTCGGTCACGTCTTCGCGAACGCCCGGAATGGTGGCGAACTCATGAAGGATGCCTTCGATCTTGATCTGGCTGACCGCAACGCCGGGCAGCGATGAAAGCATGATACGGCGGAGAGAATTGCCCAGCGTGGTGCCGTAACCTCTCTCCAGGGGCTCGATGACAAAACGTCCATACTTATTGTCATCAGAAATCTCAACGATCTCAATGCTTGGTTTTTCGAAATCGAACATGCCTCGTCCTTTCTGCAATCACCGGTTGATACTCTTTACGTAAATCCGTGCCGTTTTGCGCCCCAAAAAGCGCCTTTTTGACACGTTCTTAGAAGAGCCGAAAACCCGCGCCTAAAAAAGCGCAGGTTATCGGACGTCATCTTACTTGGAGTACAACTCGACGATCAGCATCTCGTCCACGGGGACATCGATCTGATCCCGGCGGGGAAGTGCGGTCACAGTGGCCTTTAAGGCTTCCTGATCCACATCCAGCCACTCGGGAACCATACGTGCGCCGGTCACCTCAAGGATGTCCTTCATGCGCTGCATGGTCTTGTTCTTCTCACGGATTTCGATCACATCGCCGGCCTTGACAAGGTAGGACGGGATGTTCACGGTACGTCCGTTCACGGTCACAAACTTGTGATCCACAACCTGGCGTGCCTCGCGGCGGGTGCGGGCCCAGCCGAGACGGAACACAACGTTGTCCAGACGGCTCTCCAGGATGATCATCAGGTTTTCACCGGTCATGCCCTTCTTGACGTCCGCAGCCTTGTAGTAGTTGCGGAACGGCTTCTCAAGCACACCGTAGATAAACTTTGCCTTCTGCTTCTCGCGCAGCTGCAGTCCGTATTCGGAAGTCTTGCGGCCCGTGCGGTTTAAGGTCCGACGGGACTTCTTGTCAACACCGAGATACATGGGCTCCAGGCCAAGAGAGCGGCATCTTTTTAAGATTGGGGTTTTATTTACTGCCATTTCTGACTGATCCTCTCTTCTTCTTTAGACACTCGATCAGGTTCATCATCTACCCCACTATAGGGGCTCGCTGCGTCAGCTTTGCTTTCCGCAGCGCGTCAGCTGTCGCTGACGCAGATGATTATACTCTTCTGCGCTTCGGCGGGCGGCAACCGTTGTGCGGTACCGGCGTTACATCCTTGATGCTCTTGACTTCGAGGCCATTGGCCGCGAGAGCACGGATGGCGGCTTCACGTCCGCTGCCCGGTCCCTTTACGAATACGTCAACGGTCTTTAAGCCATGCACTAAGGCGGCCTTTGTTGCCGTTTCCGCTGCTACCTGCGCCGCATAAGGAGTCGATTTTCTTGAACCTCTAAAGCCCAGACCACCGGCGCTGGCCCAGGAAAGGGCATTGCCGTACGCATCCGTCAGGGTCACGATCGTGTTGTTGAACGATGCCTGAATGTGCGCCTGTCCGTGTTCAACGTTTTTCTTGACGCGCTTTTTCGTCACTTTTTTGGTAACTTTCGCCATAGTAAACTAACCTGCTTTCTCCATCATGCGATAATCAATGATGATTTGAACTCACTTCTTCTTGTTGGCCACGGTACGCTTCGGGCCCTTGCGGGTACGGGCGTTGGTCTTGGTCTTCTGTCCGCGGACAGGCAGGCCTTTTCTGTGGCGAATGCCGCGATAGCAGCCGATTTCCTGCAGACGCTTGATGTTTAAGGAAACTTCTCTGCGAAGATCACCTTCCACCATCATGGTTTCGTCTACCACGGCGCTGATCCGCTTGACTTCATCGTCGGTCAGATCTTTTACACGGGTATCCGGATCCACATTCGCTGCAGCAAGAATCTTATCGGCACTGGTTCTGCCGATACCGTAAATGTAAGTCAGACCGATTTCGATCCGCTTCTCTCTTGGTAAATCTACACCTGCAATACGAGCCATGAATGCTTAAACCTCCATCGTATTACGGAGGGCGTAAAATGCCCTGCCACCTTCATATGTCGCATCAGTGCACAAAGCCGCAGCTCCGGTTTCCCGGCCTGAAATGTGTGCGGAAGCACGCTGATGGTGAGATGCTTCTTTCTTCGGTATGTACAGAAAGTCGCACCGGTCCATTGCATGTATTTATCTATGAACAGAAGCCTCTATCTAGATACGCATAGATGCTCCTGCAGCCGCCATAGGAAATACAACAAGACAGGCTTTGACTAAATCAACCCTGTCTCTGCTTGTGCTTGGGGTTCTCGCAGATGATCCGGATACTGCCCTTGCGCTTGATGACTTTGCATTTTTCGCAAATCGGTTTTACGGATGAACGAACTTTCATGGGAAATCCTCCTTTCCAAATGCACGTCATGCCTACGTTTATTAAGAGCCGAAATGCCGTATTTTTCGGTTTTTCGGCATCTTAAACCTGTTTTAGGGACGCAAAAATCCGCCTTCTTAGCGAAAGCGTCCGCGTAATATAATAACAGCGTCGATGTCAAAAGTCAACAGAAAATCACATTTTTCTGTTGTTTTACTTGTCGCGCCAGATGATACGGCCCTTGCTTAAATCGTAGGGGGACATCTCCACGGTGACCTTGTCGCCCGGCAGAATGCGGATGTAGTTCATGCGAAGCTTGCCGCTGATGTGCGCTAAAATCTGATGACCGTTTTCCAGTTCCACAGAGAACATGGCGTTCGGCAGTTTCTCGAGCACTTTGCCTTCCACTTCAATGACGTCTGATTTTGACATATACGCTCCTGTTTCCTAACTAATGTTATATGTACTTATTGCAGATTCTGACTCCCTGTTTTGATGCCTTGCTTTCTGTCCGTTTGCCGTTGGCTTTGGGGCATTGAATCTATGCTTTTCTTACATGTGCAGCCCAGGCGGAAAGCACTCTCCGGGTGTCCATATCCTGCCAGCGGCTTCCGGATCCGCAGTAAGCGGCGTCTGCCACGGTCTGCGGGATTTTCCGCACCAGCTGCACGTGCATGCGCTTTTTCTTTTTGGGCTTGTCTAAGGGACGCAGTTCCCCGTCCGTAAGCCACAGGAAATCTTCCTCTTCCCCCAGCACCAGGTAGGTGCGCCCCGCATCATGTCCGGCTCTTGAGATGGCCAGCACCGGCGGCAGGGCGGGCTGTAAATCTTTGGGGGCGGCGGAAACGGATGCCGCTTCCGCCGCTTTGTTTTTCTTTGGTTTCAACCTGATTAAGCCTCCAGCACGGAAACGATCTGGTCAAAGACTTCGTTCATCGGCACGGTGCCGTCCACGGTCTTTAAGATGCCCTGTGCCTTGTAGTAATCGATCAGGGGCTGGGTCTGCTCATGGTAGACATCCAGGCGCTTCTGAACGGTTTCCGGCGCGTCATCGGCGCGAAGCACCAGCTCGCTGCCGCACACATCGCAGATGCCTTCCTTCTTGGGAGGAATGGAAACGATGTGATAGGTGGCGCCGCAGTTTAAGCAGGCGCGGCGGCCGGACATACGGGATACGATGTTCTCATCCGGAACATCCACGTCGATGGCGTAGTCCATGCTCTGGCCGATCTTCTCTAAGGCAGCCGTTAAGGCTTCCGCCTGCGGAATGGTACGGGGGAATCCGTCAAGCACAAATCCGTTGGCGCAGTCGTCCGAAGCGATGCGGTCCATGACCAGATCGCAGGTGAGCTCATCCGGAACCAGCAGTCCCTGATCCATGAACTCTTTGGCCTTTTTGCCCAGTTCAGTGCCGTTTTTGATGTTGGCGCGGAAGATGTCACCCGTGGAAATGTGCGGGATCGAATACTTTGCGGCGATCTGTTTGGCCTGGGTTCCTTTACCGGCGCCCGGCGCTCCAAGCATAATAATCTTCATGGCTTCCTCCTTTTCTGTTTCTATTTCCCCTTGTAGTCACCAAAGAGATACGACCGTTTTACAGGCCGTATCTCTATGATCTGTAACTATTCAGAGCCATGGCATTTTGTGCAAATCCGGAATGGACGCTTGCGTCCCAGGGACGGATTTGCACAAAATTCTTTGGCGAGAAGCCACAGCGAGCGGCAGCGAAGCGGACGCGAGCTGAGGCTCTGAATAGTTAGTGTAATATTATTCTGCGCCCAAAAAGCTCTTACTGATTTAAGAAGCCCTTGTAGTTGCGCACCGTCATCTGGCTCTCGATCTGCTTTAAGGTCTCGATGACCACACCGACCACGATGATTAAGGACGTGCCGCCGAAGGATACGCTGGCGTTAAATACACCGTTGAAGATGATCGGAATGAAGGCCACGATGGCTAAGCCGATGGCGCCGATGAAGATGATGGAACGCAGAATCTTCTGCAGATACTCGCTGGTGGGACGTCCCGAACGGATACCCGGAATGGAGCCGCCCTGCTTCTTAATGTTCTCCGCGATTTCATACGGATTGAAGGTAATCGACGTATAGAAATATGCGAAGGCGATGATCAGCAGGAAGTACACCAGAGCACCGATGGTATACCACCAGTTGGCCGGATTGAACCAGTTCTGCTGGGACAGGCCGCGCAGAATCTGCGCGCCTACGCCGTTTCCGCTGCCCCATCCGAACAGTGCCGCCAGCATCACCGGCGTCTGCATCAGAGACTGGGCAAAGATAACCGGCATAACGCCCGCGGTGTTCACCTTCATGGGAATAAAGGTGGAAGCGCCGCCGTAGGTCCGGCGTCCCTGAATCCGCTTGGAGTACTGTACCGGGATCTTGCGTTCCGCATCCTGCAGAAGCACAACAAGCACCACCACCACCAGGATCACTGCCGCGATGATAACGATCGCTAATACCTGACGCGCGATGGAACGTCCGGAGACGAACTGGGCGCCTAAGGTGGCAAGATCCGCCGGGATACGGGATACGATGTTGATGCACAGGACGATGGAGATACCGTTTCCGATACCGTGCTCGGTGATCTGCTCGCCGATCCACATCAGGATCGCGGAGCCGGCGGTTAAGGAAGCAACCACCATGATCACGTAAAGCGCATTGTATTCCACCAGATAACCGCCGCGGCCGAAGTTGATGGCCATGGCGATGGACTCGGATAAAGCTAAACCAACCGTCACATAACGGGTGATCCGGTTCATCTTCTTCCGGCCCTGCTCACCGTCGCGCTGCATTTCCTCAAGCTTGGGGAACGCGATGGTTAAGAGCTGCATGATGATGGAGGAGGTGATATACGGCGTGATGTTTAAGGCGAAAACCGACATCTCGCTGAAGGAACCACCCGTGATGGCGTCAAAGAAGTTTAACGCACCGGCGGAATCCCCGAAGATGGCGTTGAATACATTGCCATCTACGCCGGGGACCGGCAGCTGGCTTCCCAGACGGACCACGACCAGCATCAAAAATGTGAAGAATATCCGCTGACGCAGGTTTTTGATCTTAAATGCGTTGCGGACGGTTTCGAACATCTGTGGCATGTTAGATTACCTCTGCAGTTCCACCCAGTGCTTCAATCTTCTCTTTCGCAGATGCGGAGAACGCATTTGCCTGTACGTTGAGTTTCTTGGTCAGCTCGCCGCCTCCCAGGATCTTGATGCCATCCCGGGGATTGGAGATGATGCCCATTTCCATAAGGCTGTCTGCCGTTACGGTGGCGCCGTCTTCAAAGCGCTCAAGCATGCTGACGTTCACGCCAACGATGTCCTTTGTGTTGTAATTCTTGAAGCCGCGCTTCGGGATGCGGCGGTACAGAGGCATCTGGCCGCCTTCAAATCCCGGACGGGGCGCGCCGGAACGTGCCTTCTGGCCCTTGTGGCCCTTGCCCGCGGTCTTTCCGTTTCCTGAGCCGTGTCCACGGCCTCTTCTGAAGTTGTCAGAGAACGTTGCGCCCTCTGCCGGTCTCAAACTTGACAGGTCCATTTAGACACCTCCTTAGATTTCCTCTACCTTGACCAGGTGTGCCACGTGACGGATCATACCGCGCACAGCGGCGTTGTCCGGAAGTTCCACGGTCTTACCGACCTTGCGGAGGCCTAAGGCTTCCACAGTGGCGCGGTTCTTCGGCACATTGCTGATCGGCGACTTCACCAGGGTCACACGTAATTTGTCTGCCATAATTCTTCCCTCCTTACGCGGTCACTTCGTCCACGGACTTGCCGCGCAGACGCGCAACCTCTTCCGGGGCCTTCAGTAACTTCAGCGCTTCCATGGTAGCCAGTACCACGTTCTGCTTGTTGGAAGAACCCAGCGACTTGGTACGGATGTTCTCAATACCTGCCAGTTCGCAAACGGAACGGGCCGGACCGCCGGCGATGATACCGGTACCTTCCGGAGCCTTCTTTAACAGCACGGATGCGCCTGTGTGCTTGCCCATGATGTCGTGGGTGATGGACTTGTTGTCGTCTCTCTTCACCTCGATCAGGTGCTTGGTGGCGTCTTCCTTGCCCTTGCGGATGGCTTCGGAGATTTCAGCAGCCTTGCCTAAACCTGCGCCGACGTGACCATTCTTGTCTCCGACAACCACCAGTGCGGTGAAGCGGATGTTACGGCCACCCTTAACGGTTTTGGAAACGCGCTTGATGGCTACGACGTTATCCTCCAGCTCCAGCTGACTCGGATCAATAATCGTTCGTTTCATTCCCTTCTCCTCCTAGAAATTCAGTCCGGCTTCGCGGGCTGCATCGGCTAACGCGGCAACTTTGCCGGCGTAGATGAAACCGCCTCTGTCGAAAACAACGGTGTCAATACCCTTCTCCAGGGCACGCTTGGCAATCACGGTACCGAGCTTCGCAGCTGCTTCGGTGTTGTTGGTCTTCTCTAAGCCCGCCTTCACCTCGGCATCTAACGTAGACGCGGAAACTAAGGTATTGCCGGCGATATCGTCGATCACCTGCACATACATGTGATTGTTGCTGCGGAATACGCTCATACGCGGTCTGTCCGCGGTTCCGGAGAGAGTGTTGCGCAATCTTCTGTGCTTTTTCGCACGTACTTCGCTTCTTGATTTCTTGCTAATCATTGTACATTCCCTCCTCTATTACTTCTTACCGGTCTTACCGACCTTGCGGCGGATCACCTCATCCGCGTACTTGATACCCTTGCCCTTATACGGCTCCGGGCGTCTCTTGTCGCGGATTTCCGCTGCGTACTGACCCACGCGCTCTTTGTCGATACCGGTGATAACGATCTTGTTGCCGTCAACAGCGGACTCAAGACCTTCCGGATCTTCCATTTCCACCGGGTGGGAATAACCCAGGTTTAAGGTCAGCTTCTTGCCGGCCTTGGAAGCTCTGTAACCGACACCGTTGATTTCCAGTGTCTTTGTATACCCTTCGGTCACACCGACCACCATGTTGTGAATCAAAGTCCGGGTCAGACCGTGAAGGGATTTCATTCTCTTCAAATCGTTCGGTCTTTCAACGATGACTTCAGCGCCTTCTAAGCGAATGGTCATCTCGGAGGGAAGCGTACGCTCTAACGTTCCCTTCGGACCTTTTACCGTCACATGATTATTTTCTGCGATATCCACCGTTACACCGGCCGGAACCGCGATAGGCATTCTTCCGATTCGTGACATGCCCGCACCTCCTTATAAATGAATTACCATACAAATGCCAGTACTTCGCCGCCGACGGCTTCCTTGCGCGCCTGCTTGTCGGTCAGGATACCCTTGTTGGTGGACAGGATGGCGATGCCAAGGCCGCCCATAACGTAGGGAATGTCTTCCTTGCCGGCATAAACACGAAGGCCAGGCTTGGAGATGCGCTTGATGCCGGAGATGATGCGCTCGCTCTTACCTGCGGCATACTTTAAGGTCACGCGGATGTTCTTTGTCGCACCTTCCTCAATCAGGTCGTACTTCTCGATGTAGCCCTCGTCCACAAGGATGTCGGCGATGGCGATTTTGATTTTCGACGCGGGGATGTCCACCGTGTCATGTTTTGCAGTATTCGCGTTACGGATACGTGTAAGCATATCTGCAATGGGATCGCTCATGGTCATGATATTTCCTTTCTCCCTGCATGGTTCCCGTAAGTTCCGGGCCTTATGACAGGATCTGTATTGCTTTGCACAAACGGTATTCCGCCCGCCGGCTTTGCGCCGGCTGTGCGGTCCGTTTCAATACAATGGCTCTTTCGCGTCTTACCAGGAAGCCTTCTTCACACCCGGAATCTCGCCCTTGTAGGCCAGTTCGCGGAAGCAGACACGGCAGATGCCATACTTGCGCAGATATGCATGCGGACGTCCGCAGATCTTGCAGCGCGTGTATTCACGCGTGGAGAACTTCGCGGGACGCTGCTGTTTGATTTTCATGGACTTCTTTGCCATTTTAGATTTCCTCCTGATCTTACTTCGCGAAAGGCATGCCGAAGAGGCGAAGCAGCTCTCTGGCTTCCTCATCGGTCTTGGCCGTGGTTACGAAAATGACGTCCATGCCGCGTACCTTGTCTACCTTATCGTACTCGATCTCCGGGAAGATGATCTGCTCTTTGATACCAAGAGCATAGTTGCCTCTTCCGTCAAAGGAGTTGGGGTTCACGCCGCGGAAGTCGCGGACGCGAGGCAGAGCTAAGTTGATCAGGCGGTCTGCAAATTCATACATCTTCTCGCCGCGCAGGGTGGTCTTGCAGCCGATGCTCATACCCTCACGGATTTTGAAGTTAGCCACGGAATTGCGGGCCTTGGTGATCACGGCCTTCTGACCGGTAATCATTTCCATGTCCTTCACAGCGGACTCTAAGACCTTGGCGTTTTCCTTGGCTTCGCCGACGCCCATGTTGATGACGATCTTGTCGAGCTTCGGCACTTCCATGATGTTCTTATAGCCGAACTTGGCGATCATCGCGTCGACAATCTCGGCTTTGTATTGTTCTTTTAATCTGCTCAATGTAAAGCCTCCTTCTTTAATCGATCACGTCGCCGGTGGCCTTGGCAAAGCGGACCTTCTTGTCACCTTCCATGCGGAAGCCGACGCGGGTGGTCTTGCCGCCGACTAACAGCATCACGTTGGAGATGCTGATGGGCGCTTCCTGCTCAATGATGCCGCCGGCCTGATTGGCCATGCTGGGCTTCTGATGCTTCTTAACGAGGTTGACACCCTCAACCGTTACGGTCTGCTTCTTGGGGTCAACGGCAATCACCTTGCCCTCGTTGTCCTTGTCGGCGCCGGCAATGACACGCACCATGTCACCTTTTTTGATTTTCATCGTTGCCATTGCAGTACCTCCTATAAGACTTCCGGAGCGAGGGAAACGATCTTCATGAACTGCTTTTCACGAAGTTCCCGGGCCACCGGTCCAAAAATACGGGTTCCTCTCGGGGTCTTATCTTCCTTGATAATGACCGCCGCGTTCTCGTCGAACTTGATGTAGGAGCCGTCCTTGCGGCGAGCGCCCTTGACGCTGCGCACCACAACAGCCTTAACCACATCACCCTTCTTGACAACGCCGCCGGGGGTGGCGTCTTTAACGGATGCGACGATGATATCGCCGATGTTGGCATATCTTCTGGTGGAGCCGCCCATGACACGGATGCAAAGGATCTCTTTGGCACCGGTGTTGTCGGCAACACGCAATCTGCTTTCCTGCTGTACCATTTCAATCCTCCTTTATTTCGCGCGCTCGGTCACTTCCACGAGACGCCATCTCTTGTCCTTGGACAGCGGACGGGTCTCCATCACGCGAACGGTATCGCCGATGTGTGCATCGTTCTGCTCGTCATGCGCCTTCAGCTTGTAGGTGCGCTTAACGATTTTGCCGTAAAGCGGATGCTTCACGTTATCTTTGACGGCGACGACGATGGTCTTGTCCATTTTGTCACTGACCACAATGCCGACGCGGGTCTTACGAAGATTTCTCTCTTCCACAGCTTTTCTCCTTTCTTATCGGGATTCCTTATTTGTCTGCGTTCTCAGCTAAGATGGTCTGGATGCGGGCGATGTTCTTGCGAACCTCGCGGATCCGGCCGGTATTCTCCAGCTGATTGGTGGCATTCTGGAATCTCAGATTGAAAAGCTCTTTTTTGGCATCTACGAGCTGGGCATTCAGTTCCGCCGCAGACAGAGCACGCAGATCCTCGTTAAACTTCTTACTCTTCATTCGAATCACCGCCTTCCAGGTCGGCACGGGACACGACCTTGCACTTGCAGGGCAACTTGTGGGATGCCAGACGAAGGGCCTCACGGGCCGTTTCTTCCGGCACGCCGGCGATCTCAAACATC
The DNA here is from genome assembly GCA_045544375.1 of Shuttleworthella sp. Lineage (GTDB taxonomy): Bacteria > Bacillota > Clostridia > Lachnospirales > Lachnospiraceae > Shuttleworthia. The sequence continues at coordinate 27,656 of JAZPYY010000024.1, read as the reverse complement.
ACACGGCCGGGCTTAACTACGGCGACCCAGTACTCCAGGGCGCCCTTACCGGAACCCATACGGGTTTCAGCGGGTTTCGCTGTAACCGGCTTGTCGGGGAAGATCTTGATCCAGACCTTACCGCCACGCTTCACGTAACGGGTCATGGCAACACGGGCTGCTTCGATCTGATTGGACTTGATCCAGCAGGGCTCCATTGCGACAATGCCGTACTCGCCGTGGCTGATTGTATTTCCGCGCAGTGCTTTACCGGTCATGGAACCGCGGAACTGCTTGCGGTGCTTTACTCTCTTAGGCATTAACATTAGTTGGCGCCCCCTTCCTTCTTATTGCTTCTCGTCGGGAGAACTTCTCCCTTGTAGATCCACACCTTCACGCCTACCTTACCGTAGGTGGTATCGGCCTCGGCAAAGCCGTAGTCGATGTCAGCGCGCAGGGTCTGCAGCGGAATGGTGCCTTCGCTGTAGCTCTCGCTGCGGGCGATATCCGCACCGCCGAGACGGCCGGAGCAGGTGGTCTTGATACCCTTGATGCCGGCCTTCATGGAACGGCTCATGGAAGACTTCATCGCGCGGCGGAAGGAGATACGGTTCTCCAGCTGACGGGCAATGTCTTCGGCGACCAGCTGCGCATCGCGCTCCGGACGCTTCACTTCCTTGATGTCCACAGACAGCTTCTTTTCGGTCAGCTTCTGGACTTCAGCCTTGATCTTCTCGATCTCAGCGCCGCCCTTGCCGATCACAACGCCCGGACGAGCGGTGTAGACAATGACCTTCACGCGGTCAGAATCACGCTCGATCTCCACCTTGGAGATACCGGCGCCGTAAAGCTTTTTCTTGAGGAAGGTACGGATCTTGTGATCCTCGACGAGGTAATCCGCGAATTCCTTCTCCGCATACCATCTGGAATCCCAGTTTTTGATGATTCCGACTCTTAAACCGTGGGGATTAACTTTCTGTCCCATCTTTGCCTCCTCCTTAGTTCTTCTCATCCAGAACAATCGTGATGTGGCTTGTGCGCTTCTCAATGCGATACGCTCTGCCCTGTGCACGGGGATGAATCCGCTTCATTGTCGGTCCCTTGTTGGCATAGCACTCGGCCACATACAGATTGTCTGCCGAAAGACCATTGTTGTTCTCGGCGTTGGCAATCGCGGACTTTAACAGCTTCTCGATCAGACGAGAGGCATATCTGGGATTGTAGGAAACGATCGCGAGGGCGGTGTTGGCGTCTTTGCCGCGAATGGCATCCAGTACGAAAGCCGCCTTCGTGGTGGAAACCCGGGCAAAGGAAAGCTTTGCCGAAGGTCTGGTATCTTTCTGTTCGTTTCTTTCACGCTTGATTTGGGAACGATGTCCTTTAGCCATGGTGAAAAAACCTCCTTTCGACTCTCATCTTATCTGCGGGACTTCTTCTCGTCCTTGCCGTGTCCCCGGTAGGTACGCGTCGCCACAAACTCACCCAGCTTATGACCGACCATGTCTTCCGTGACATACACCGGCACGTGCTTTTTGCCGTCATGTACGGCAAAGGTCAGGCCGACCATCTGCGGGAAGATCGTGGAACGGCGGGACCAGGTCTTGATGACAGACTTTTCTCCGGAAGCGTTCACTGCATCTACTTTTTTCAACAGGCTCTCGTCAGCGAAAGGCCCTTTCTTTAATGAACGAGACATATGATTCCTCCTTATTTGATCGCGCGGCCGTCACGTCTTCTGACGATCAGCTTGTTGGACTGCTTGTTCTTCTTGCGGGTCTTTAAGCCCAGAGCAGGCTTGCCCCAGGGGGTCGACGGACCCGGACGGCCGATCGGGGCGCGGCCTTCACCACCACCATGCGGGTGATCGTTCGGGTTCATGACGGAACCGCGGACGGTGGGACGGATGCCCATGTGGCGCTTACGGCCGGCTTTACCGATTTTGACCAGGTTGTGGTCGCCGTTGCCTACCACACCAATGGTGGCTCTGCAGTCGATGGGAACCATGCGCATCTCGCCCGAGGGAAGACGAAGCGTTGCGTACTTGCCCTCTTTGGCCATCAGCTGCGCTGCGTTTCCGGCGGAACGGACCATCTGGCCGCCCTTACCCGGATACATTTCAATGTTGTGGATCATGGTACCAACCGGAATGTTGGCCAGCGGCAGGCAGTTGCCCACGCGCACTTCGGCGTTGGCGCCGTTCATGACGGTCATGCCGTCGGTTAAGCCCTGAGGAGCTAAGATGTAGGCCTTCTCGCCATCCGCGTAGCAGATCAGCGCGATGTTGGCGGTACGGTTCGGATCGTATTCGATGCCGATCACCTTTGCCGGCACACCATCCTTGCGGCGCTTGAAATCGATCACGCGGTATTTCCGGCGGTTGCCGCCGCCCTGGTGGCGAACGGTGATCTTACCCTGGTTGTTACGGCCGGCGTTCTTCTTTAAGGAAGTGGTCAGGCTCTTCTCCGGGGTGGCTTTGGTGACTTCGGCGAAGTCAGAACCCGTCATGTTTCTGCGCGACGGGGTATATGGCTTATAGGTTTTGATACCCATTGTACTAAGTTCTCCTTTCAACCGATCTTTATCGTAGTCGGTGCGCAGCGGAACGCGGCGTTTCATATATGCATCCGTTTCGATGCTCTGCCGCTTCGGCCTTTGCTTTCGTCACAGAATCCTGTGCGCCGCTGCGTTGTCCTACATAGGTGCTGACGCTTTACAGTCCGGTGAAGATCTCGATGTCCTTGCTGTCTTCGGTCAGCTGCACAATCGCCTTCTTGGTGCGGGCGGTTTTGCCCATGGGGCCCATGCCCTGGCGCTTGTTCTTGCCGTCGCGGTTCTGGGTGTTCACGGAGAGAACCTTAGCTCCCTCAAACATCTTTTCGACCGCTTCCTTGATCATGGTCTTGTTGGCTTCCGGATGTACCAGGAAGGTGTACTTCTTCTCGGCCATGGCCGCCATGCTCTTCTCGGTGATGACCGGCTCAAGGATTACATCATAATACTGAATGTTCGCCATTATGCATACACCTCCTCGATGGACTTCACGGCATCCTTCGTCACCACAACGGTGCTGTACTTCAGGATGTCGAATACGTTAAGGGTGGAATACAGGGTGGTCTTTACGGTGGGGATGTTGTTCGCAGAAGCGATAACCTTCTCATCCTTGTCGTTTAAGACGACCAGTGCCTTGTCGGTGCCAAGGTTCTTTAAGATGCCGGCGAATTTCTTCGTCTTGATCTCGTCCATGGCCAGCTCGTCCACCACGATCAGCTTGTTCTCAAGCACGCGGGAGGTTAAGGCGCTCTTTAAAGCAGCTCTCTTTTCCTTCTTGTTAAGCTTGAAGGAATAATCCCGCGGCACGGGAGCGAACACAACGCCGCCGCCGGTCCACTGGGGAGCGCGGATGGAGCCCTGGCGCGCATGGCCGGTGCCCTTCTGACGCCACGGCTTGCGGCCGCCGCCGCTCACTTCGGAACGGGTGCGGGCTTTCTGGGTGCCCTGACGGTTGTTGGCCAGCTGCTGCTGCACGGCCATATGTACGAGGTGATCGTTGACTTCCACGCCGAAGACGGCATCGGACAGCTCAATGGTGTCAACCTCTTTGCCTTCCATATTGAATACGGATACTTTCGCCATCGAAAGTTCCTCCTTTCCTTAAGCAATCGGGCTTATTTGCCGCTCTTTGTGGTCTCCTTGATCGTTACGAGCGCCTTCTTCGGACCCGGAACCGCTCCCTTAACCAGAAGCAGGTTGTTCTCGGCATCCACGCGAACGACCTCTAAGTTCTGCACGGTCACACGGACATGGCCCATCTGACCAGGCATGCCCTTGCCCTTAAAGACACGGCTCGGAGAGGAGCAGGCGCCGTTGGAACCCTGATGACGGTGGAACTTGGAACCGTGAGCCATCGGTCCGCGGTGCTGGCCAAGGCGCTTGATGGTGCCCTGGAAGCCTTTGCCCTTGGAGATTGCCGTGGCGTCAACCTTGTCGCCAGCGGCGAAGATGTCGGCTTTGATCTCGTCGGCAACGCTGTAGTCAGCCGCGTTCTCAAAACGGAACTCGCGCACGTAGCGCTTCGGAGAAACGCCGGCCTTGGCGAAGTGGCCCTGCTGAGCCTTGTTCACGCCGTGGCGATGACGGATTTCCTTCTTGCCGGCGGCGTCTTTCGTCGTCACCTTTTCCTTCTTGTCAACAAAACCCACCTGAACCGCGGCGTAGCCGTCGTTCTCCACGGTCTTGACCTGCGTAACCACACAGGGACCGGCGGAAAGCACGGTTACCGGGATCATTTCGCCGTTTTCAGCGAAGACCTGGGTCATGCCGACTTTGGTTGCCAAAATCGCTTTGTTCATAAATAGACCTCCTTGATCTACAGCGGAACGCTTTGCCTCCCTGTTGGTTCCCCGTTGTTTGCTGATCTTGGGGAGCCGGCGCTTCTTTATATGGAAGCTTCCGGGATCATCAAGCATTCATTCTAGATGCGGCTTCCCTTCCTTCGCGGGAATCACCGCTGGACAGCTGCGCTCTCTTCATTATGAAGTGGTGGCGATCCGGCGGGGTTCCTTTCCCGCTTGGGATCAGCGCATCCGGCGCATCTATGGTGCATCTTTTGCGCGCGTTCACAGGTGCGGCGCAAAAGACGCAGCAAAGCCGCCGCGGGCTTTTTAAGCCTTGCGGCGACGCTGTTCGCTTCATTATTTCATTTTGATGTCGATGTACACACCGGCCGGCATCTCTAAGTGGGTCAGCGCGTCCACCACCTTCTGGGTGGGGGTTAAGATGTCGATCAGACGCTTGTGGGTACGCTGTTCGAACTGCTCGCGGCTGTCCTTGTACTTGTGAACGGCACGCAGGATGGTAACAACTTCCTTCTTCGTGGGAAGCGGCACCGGTCCGCTGACTTCCGCGCCATTCTTCTTTACGGTCTCGATGATCTTCTTCGCGGATGCGTCGATTAATTCGTGATCGTAAGCCTTCAGTGTGATTCTCATGATTTGTGCTGCCATAAAAAAGTCGCCTCCTTCGCACTTTCTCGTGCGACAAGCGGTGACTGTACACGACCCCGTGTGTGTCCATATCTGAACCACACGTCGTTTCCGCAACTCATCTTGCGGACCTGTTGTGATACAGTGACTTGTCGCCAGTTTCCTGAACTTGACATTCGCTCCACGGAACTACCCGCAGCCTCAAAATCTCTGCGGCAACCTCACGCTTCATTGCTATCAATGTCACAGCAAGAGGTAGTTTACAACAAAAAATGCAGCCGTGCAAGGATTTTCTCTCCAGAATTGCATTTAATTTCGTACAATCTTTTCGGCCGAAAAAGGCGTGTTTTCGGGCATTTTGCCACAGGAGGCGGGGGTTCTACAAAAGCTTGCGGAAGGGCGCAGGAACAAGTACTATATGAGGTAGTGGCAAGAAGAACAAAAGGAGTCAGATATGCGCATTGCGAAAAACTGGACCGATTACGAAGTCATCGACTGCAGCGCCGGCGAGAAGCTGGAACGCTGGGGCAAATACATCCTGCTGCGCCCGGATCCCCAGGTGATCTGGGACACTCCAAAGAAAAACGGTGCCTGGCGCAAGCTGAATGCGCATTACCATCGCAGCGCCAAAGGCGGCGGTTCCTGGGAGTTTTTTGATCTTCCGGAGGAATGGCGGATTTCCTACGCTTTGCCTGAGATCCGCACAGCAGAGCTTTCTGTCTCATCTGACGGCGCAAAAGCACCGGTTTCGAAAACCATCGGCGGACAGAAGGCCGCACTGACCTTTGGTCTGAAGCCCTTCGCCTTCAAACACACCGGCGTCTTTCCGGAGCAGGCCGCCAACTGGGATGTCATGTACACCCTTATAAAGGAAGAAACCGCTTCCCGACGTGCCGTCGGAAACAATGAACCCGTGAAGGTGCTGAACCTGTTTGCCTACACCGGCGGTGCGACTTTAGCATGTGCCGCTGCCGGAGCTTCCGTGGCCCATGTGGATGCCAGCAAAGGCATGGTGACCTGGGCAAAGGAAAACGCCTCCCTTTCCGGACTGGATGGTGCCCCCATCCGCTGGCTGGTGGACGACTGCAAGAAGTTTGTGGAGCGGGAACTGCGCCGGGGAAACCGGTACGATGCCGTGATCATGGATCCGCCCTCCTACGGCCGGGGCCCGAAGGGGGAAATCTGGAAGATTGAAGATGCCGTCTTTGAACTGATTGATCTCTGCACCCAGCTGCTTTACGACCGGCCCCTGTTTTTCCTGGTCAATTCCTACACCACCGGCCTGCAGCCCGGCGTGCTGCATTACATGATTTCCAGCGCTCTGAAAAAACAGCGGCCCGCCGCCCTGGAAAACGGCGCGGTGGAAGCAGATGAAATCGGCCTGCCGGTGACTGACAGCGGTCTGGTGCTGCCCTGCGGCGCCAGCGGGTGGTATCGCTGTTCTCGTTAAAAAAGAGGTTTCTCATGCAGAACTACAAACTGAAAATCGCCTATGATGGCACCCGCTACTTCGGCTGGGAACATCAGCCGGACAAAGATACCATTCAGGGCAAGCTGGAAACCGTGCTGGCCCGGATGTGCGATGTGCCGGTGGAGGATATCCGCCTGATCGGCGCTGGCCGCACGGACGCAGGTGTGCACGCCAGGGAAATGACCGCCAGCGTGGAACTGGATGTGTCCATGACGCCGGATGAAATCCGTGACTACATGAACCGCTACCTGCCGGACGACATCGCGGTCCTTGAAATGAAAGTTGCCTCTCCCCGGTTTCACGCCCGCTACAATGCCGGGTCGAAAACCTATCGCTACACCTGTTACGATGGGCCGGTGAAACCGGTCTTTGACCGCCGCTATTACACAGCGCTGGATGCACCCCTTGATGTGGACGCCATGCAGGCGGCGGCTGAACACCTCATTGGCACCCACGATTTTAAAAGTTTCTGCGGAAACACCCGCATGAAAAAAAGCACCGTCCGCACCATCGACGTGCTGAACGTACGCCGCAAGAAGGGCTATGTCACCATCACCGTTCACGGCGACGGTTTTCTGCAGAATATGGTGCGCATCATTACCGGCACTCTCTTTGAAGTGGGATATGGCCGTCTGACACCGGAAGATATGCCCCGGATCTTAGAGGCCAAAGACCGCCGAGCCGCCGGACCCACTGCTCCGGCCAAGGGACTGTGCCTGCTTAAGGTGGAATATTCGGAAGGCGTCCGCGGGACAGAATCGGACGACAAAGAAATGGATGAATAACAAACAAAGTTATAATGCGCCCATGACGCACAACCTAAAAACAGCTGACAGGTTTCATTTCATCCTGTCAGCTGTTTTCCATTTCTTTCTTCAGTGCCTGTTTCGCCCGGTAAAAAGTCACCCGGGCCCAGTTTTCGGTTTTTCCCATCTGCTGTCCGATTTCGGCAAAGGACAATTCCTCTTCCACCCGCAGATACACCACCTGTCGCTGGGTTTCGCCCAGGGAAGCAATCAGACTTAAAAATGCTTCCCCGCTGCTGCTTAAGTATTCGTCCTCGGCGGACCGGGTTGTCTTCTGTTTCGATGGCGCCAGTTCTTCCAGGTCCGTATGAGGCGGATTCTTGCGCAGCCAGGTGCGGTGAACGTTTTTGGCGATACCAAACAGCCAGGTGCGGGCAGGCAGATCGGGATCATACCGATCCAGTGTGCGCATGGCCTGATAGAAGGTTTCCTGGCACAGTTCCTCGGCCAGTTCCGGTTTTCGAGTCAGGGAAAGCAGCCAGACATACACCATCTTCGCGTACATCCGGTACATTTCGTCAATGGAGCCCGGCCCCTTTTTCCCAGGCATTTCCACATCTTCGAATGCTGCCAATCTGCTCCCCCACCACTATTATCTTATGGCATCTCACTGAAAATCTGATCTCCCACCGTCTGGGTATGATACGTTCCGCTGGACAGATCCTTGATCACCACATTTCCGTTTTTGTACTCCACATACAAATACAGATCTTTCTCCTGCAGATCCCGAATCAGGCGCACATCCTCCGGCAGTTCCTGGGCTTCCTCGATCTGCGCTAAGGCATCGATGGCGGCGCTGTCGCCGAAGTAGTAGCGGTAGGCGTTGTACCGGATGAAGCGGAAGTAACTGCCGATCACCACAAGAAGCGCCAGAACAATGCCCGCACCGGCCAGCCCGGCGCGGATCCGGGTTTTGCGCCGGTATTTCTTTAGGGCGTCCAGCTCCCAGTCTTCCTTGGGTGAGTCGGGCGCGGACAGCGGCGTCTGCATGGTATGCAGCAGCCCGCGGCAGGATGAGCAGCCGGCCAGGTGTTCCTCCACCAGGGCACGGCTTTCTTCACTTAACAATCCGTCTGCATAGGACGGCAACAGATCTTCAATGACGGCACAGGTCAGCTGCTTCATCTTGTGCGGCCTCCTTTTTCAGCGCTGTTTCTGTTTTCACTGTATATTGTGCGAAACGGCCCTTTCGTTACACACTTTTCGGAATCAGCACTTTTAAAATAAACCACCCGTCCGCCGTCTCGGCACTTACGGTTCCGCCATGGCTTTCCGCCACGGCCTGCATGCTGCGCACCCCGAAGCCGTGCAGCCGGTGATCACCCTTTGTGGTCGCCTCCGGCAGTCCGTTTTTTAGCTTCAGCTTTCCTTCGTACCGGTTTTCCACCCGAAGGCGCATGAATCCCTGGGTTTCGTCTAAGGACACCGACACCAGCCGCTGGGAGGCATCGGTTACCGCGGACGCCGCCTCCAGGGCGTTTTCCAGGGCATTGCCCAACAGGGAACAGATCTCCGCGGTGGACAGAAAATCCATGGCGTGGCCGTCCGCCACCACCGTCATCTGCGTCTGCTGACGCTGGGCGCGCAGCTGCTTCTGCATCAGCACGGTGTCCACCACGTGGTTGCCCGTGCGGTTGGTGGCTTCGTAGATCTTCACGTCCTTTTCCATCTCGTCTAAGAACGCGGCTTTTTCCGGCTCGGACAGATCGCCGCGCAGGTATTCGATCTGATGCTTCAAGTCGTGGTATTTACGGTTTACAAGGTCAATGGAGTCTTCGGAAATGCGGTAGTTTTCCACCTGCTGTGATACGATCTGCTCCAGTTGGCGCACTTCACGTTCGGAGTGCACTTCCATCAGCACCATGTGATAGCCGAACAGCATCGCCACCCCGGCCAGATCCGTAAGGGTGCGCAGGGCAAAAATCTCGGCGGTGTACCTGGAGGAAAAGGGCGTGTTGGAAAGAACGTAGCTTAAATTGCTTAGTGCGTAGACCAGGATGGTGGTGACCGCCACCACCAAAAGATGCCGGGACTCAATAGCAAGCTGCACCTTTCCGGTTTTGACGTTCTTCTCGAGAAAAAAGAAAATCAGAAAGACTGCCGCATGAGTGGGCAGAAGAAATGCCAGATTGGTGCGCATGTTCAGGGGCAGGCCAAAGGACGTCAGGCCGTAGTAAAACAGCTGCCACTCCAGGGAGGCGGCAAATTCGCCCAGCAGAAAAGCCCGGCAGGTGTAATACAGCGTGCTGGCCGGATCCAGGCTGCAAAGCCCGGCCAGTATGGCAAAAGTCAGAAGAAACATGGCCGTCATAAAAGGCAGAAACCAGGTCACGGGCAGACGCTTAAAGGTGACAATCATGGCTGTAATGATGGCCGCGGCAGACAGCAGTGCCCCAATCCTTCCGCCGGCACTTTTCCGCTTCGGAAGCAGGGCCGCGTACATACAGATGTAGAGCACGTAACTGACGGCATAATAAATGCCCGGTGTATTCGAAAGATCAACCCCTGGTATGTTCATCTTACATTCCCTAATGATTCAGATACCGGTTCATCGCCTCCAGAAAAGCTTTTTTCCGCGTCCGTCCCACAGGAATCACATCCGAACCGATCTGGATATCCTGCCCTGTGATGCCGTCTACAAAGGCCAGGTTGATCAGATATCCTTTGTTGCAGTGGAAAAACAGTTCCGCCGGCAGTTCCTCCTGCATTTCGCGGATGGTGCCCCGGGCCGTCACGTCTCCGTCCGTGGTGTGAATGGTCAGATCGTGATCCCGCACCTCGATGTAGCGGATATCAGAAACCGTAATCTTCCGATAACCGCCCCGTACGGACACACTTAAGAATCGGCTTTCCTTTCCGCGAATCCGGGCGATGGCCGCCCCCAGCGTGCGGGACAGCGCCGTTTCGTTTACGGGCTTTAATACATAATCCAGGGCGCCCACTTTGTAGCCGGCGATGGCGTACTGGGGCGAATTGGTGATGAAGATGATTTCGGCCTCCGAGCCATTTTCCCGGAGGGTTTTTGCCAGAGCCATCCCGTTCATGCCGGGCAGCTCGATATCCAGAAGCATAATGTCAAAGGACTCTGCCTCCTCTGCCAGCAGGGATTCCGCATCCGCAAATCCGGACACAGCGATCTCCTGCCCGGTGCGGCGGCTGTACTCCGCCAGCTGGCCGGTTAAGGATTCAGCAAAGGATTTATCATCTTCTACGACGGCGGCGCGGACGATCATCTTTTCCTCCCAGATGAGAATAGACCTTTCCGGAAAACGAAAAACTTAAGAAGTATTGTAACACATTCGCCGTTTCACGCAAACAGCCGGACACAGGCCCCCTCTCTTTCCTGTGTCCGGCTGATGCATGCATTTCGTTTGGAAGATACTTACTTCTTGCCCAGTCTGTTCTTATAGAAATCGTAGATGTAGGATTTCCGCGCGTGGTCGTTGGTGGTGGAGCGATACACCGCTGCGATCTCCTCGAAGGTGGCTGTGGACAGATCCACCGGCGCCATATTCAAGACGAACAGGCCCCAGTCGCCGCGGCCTTCATGTTCCTTCGTCCAGGCTCCGTATTTGTAGGGCTGCTCGTTGACCTTGTAAGCCCAGTTGGACCAGGACCATCCCCACTTGTTGAAGCAGTCTAAGGTGATACCCCAGTCGGCCACCTTTGTCCAGGCGTTGAATTCGCCCACGTACACCGGCACTTCGGTATTGCCCGAAACCAGATGCATCAGGCGGATCATCTCCAGACACACCCGCTGGGAGAAGGGCGTCAGGTTGTAGATGTGGTATTCCACCGCCACGTTTTCCCAGTTGTAGTGCTTCACGCCAACGCCGTGGATCGGGAAGGTGAAGTACTCGATGAAGATCAGATGGTTGGTGTCGATGGAGCGCACGGCCTTGTACAGCTCATCGTAGTAATCCGTGCATACTTTGCCGCCGAACTTGCCGAAGGCCTTGCGGCACTCGTTTAACAGGTCGTAACCGATCACCGTGGTGCAGTCCTTGTAGTGCTCGGCGATGCGCTTCCACAGATCGATGGTTTTCTGGCGGTTGGCCGGATTGCCATACAGATCAAAGTGGGCGTCGTCTCCGGAGTGGAAGTCCTGGTTCTGGGAACCGTAGGCGCCGTGCAGATCCAAGACGGCATACAGGCCGTACTTTTCGCACATTTCCACCGCCCAGTCCAGATAATGGAACGCATCGGGCTTTAAGGTGGCGCCGTCGGTGGTCAGATCCCGCCAGGTAAAGGGGATGCGCACGGTGTTTAAGCCCACACCGGCAATTTCCGCAAAGTCCTCTTCCTTGGTGTAGGTCTCCACGTAAATGCGGTACAGTTCGTCGATCTGCTCGTCCGTCAGATTCGGATTGGCCTTCATGGCAGCCATACCGCGCTCCACGGTGTACAGGCCGGTGTCAAAGCTGCCCACGTTCATGACGCACATGTAGTTTTCCGGCACGAACCAGTTGCCTAAGTTCACGCCATTGATCTGAAATTCCTTCCCCTCGCCGTCCATGAGCTTCGTGCCCACGGCATGGACAAATCCTTTTGGAGCCATAGATTCCCCCTTATCCTAATAACTTTCCAATCAGTGAATTCTTCTGCTTTTCCTTCTTTTCCTGATATTTGCGCTCTTCCTCTTCGAAGTTTAATCCCTTCTTTTCACACAGGGCTTTCAGTTCCGCGATGCGCTCTTCTTCCGCCTTGCGGTCTGCTTCTTCCTGCTCTAAGCGGGCGCGCTCTTCCGGCTCGATCCAGGTGCCGCCTTCGGCCAGCACCGCTGCCTTCTGGCGTTCCACGATGGCCCGTTGATCATCCGCCACATATTTCTCCACATCCATCTTCCACAGCAGGATGACGGAGATGATACCGGCGATGATATCCACGCCCAGGTACACAAAGGCCAGCACCTGCTCCGTGCCTCCCATCTGACGGTAGATGATGCTGCCGGTCCAGTTGGCCACGTCCGAAATCAGGGTCACGGTCTTAGGATCCACAGCATAACCGGTGTTCACGTATCCGGAGAAGGTGAGCATGGCGTTGATTAAGCCCATTCCCAGACCGCCCAGGCCCACCATGACCGAGCTGTACAGGGACATGGTGAAACCGTCGCTGCGGAAGCCGTTTTTCGCCTCCAGGTGGTCTAAGATATCCGACAGCAGCGCCAGCATGACATACTGAGCCGGGATGATACCGATGCCCTTGATAACCACAGCCGCCACCACCAGAGGGAAGCTGTTTACGTCGATAAAGCCCACCAGACCGCCGGCCGCTGCCAGGATCAGGCCTAAAACGATGGACTTCTTTTTGCCCAGCTTGCTGGCTAAGGGCCAGGCGATGAACATACCGATGGCTGCCGGCAGACCGCCTAAGAGACCTAAGGTGGACATCAGCGCGCCGGAAGCGCTTTCCGGGTTGGGCGAATTCACCACTGAGTCGAACATCCAGCGGGCGTAGAAGCTCATGGAGCTGTTTTTGCACAGCTGGCCGAACTGGAACACCAGGATGAACAGCATCACCATCCACCAGTACTTGTCGCCGGTGCAGGCCTTCACATGCTGACTCATGGGGATCTTTTCCACCTTTAAGTTCAGCTCCAGAGACTCTTCCGTGATGCGCTCCCGGGTGAAGAAGTACTCTAAGATGATGCCCACGGCGGACAGGATGGCGAAGGCAATGGACAGGATGCGCCAGTTGGCATAGCTGGCTGCCATGTCCAAAGCGCCGTCCGCGCCGGTGACGAACATAAAGGGCTGCAGCAGAATCGGCGCTAAGATGGACGCGCCCACGCCGGCCGCTGCCACGGTGGAAGCGTTGGACAGGGTGGCCAGAAGGCCGCGCTGGTTGGCGTTACGGGTGGACAGAGACACCAGGGAACTGTGGGCCGTGTAGTAGCAGGGATACGCCAGTGCGTAGTACAGGTTGTAGGTCACGGCGATCCAGATCATCTGCATGCCATCCGATGCTTCCGTGGGGGTCATGAACATCAGAATGATGGCCACGACGATCAGCGGAATGGATATCAGCAGGTACGGACGGGCCTTGCCGGCTCGCGTGCGGGTGTTGTCGATCCACTGGCCCACCAGAAGGTTGCCTAAGATGACAACGATGGAGGAAAGCATGGGCAGAATCGTGGCAAAGGCGCCAAATCGTGTCCAGCCCAGCACGTCCACGTAGTAACGGTTGATGTAGGAACCGAAAATGGCGTTGGCGATCATGGCGCACAGGGGCGCAGCCAGATAGCCGAACAGCATCTCCGGAATCTTCACGTTTGCCGACGTGATCTTAGACGGCGGCAGCATTTTCTCGAAAGTCTTATTCATATGATTTCCTATGATTTCTGTGAATTTCACGCATCACTTCGCCCATCAGCGGATTTCCGCCCAGGCGGATGCGTACTGCATCCGCCTGCAGGCTGCATTTCGTTTTTCAGGTTTGAATAATCATTGCATCCGTGGAAACCCGGCCATAAGCTCGTTCCACGGGCATGGTGACGATTACGGTATTTGGATTTTACCGCACGGGAATGGTAACGGTTTTCTTCAATCCGGTATCCTCTTCCGTCACAGTAACCACCACATCGCCTTCCGCTCCGGCCCGGACAATGGCCTGGGCTTCGCCGTAGTAGGTGTCCGTGGTTTCCTTCACCAGGCAGCCATCCACATAGGAATTGGCGCTGCCGCAGTTTAAGAGGGTTCCGTTTTCCACTTCCACGAAAAGCTTATGGCGGACCAAGGGCTTCCAGATGCCGTTTTCATCAGTGTAGCGCAGACGGATGTAAACGATGCCTTCCGGTTCGGCGGTTTCCGCTTCCGGAATCACGTTTAACAAGGTCTCTTCGCCGGCCGACTTCATCACACAGCGGCCGATTTCGGCGCCGGCGGCGTCGTAGGAAACTGCCACCAGTTCGCCGGGCTCATAGGTGACGGTAAAAAGTTCCCGCCAGGTTTTGCCCATCTTGCGCTTTTCGATGCTGCGTCCGTTTAAGAACAGCTCCACCGTCGCGGCCCGGGCGTAGATTTCCACCGTAGTCTGCTTTCCGTCGCAGCCGTTCCAGGCCCAGCTTTCGATGGCCTTGGTCACGAACCAGCCGTTTAAGCCCGGGGCTTTGCCCTGATCCGCCGGAAGCACGCCGATGAAGGGGCCGGGATCCGTATTGAAGCACACCATGCTGTAGGATCCGTCTGCCCGCTTCTTTCCGGTAAGATCCAGACGGCCGTTTCCGCCGGTTAAGGGAGTGGCGGCGCCTGCCATGCGGTAATCCGGATATTCCGGCGCGCCGTCGCCGCTTTCACCCAGGTAGTCCATGCTGGCCCAGACAAAGTCGCCGATGATCTGAGGATGATCCTTGGCGATGTCCATGAACAGCCACTCATCCTTGCAGAAAGTCTCGGAACCTAAGATCAGGCGGTTCGGATACTTTTTCATGTCGTGCTTATAGCGCCAGATGCCGTAGTTGTAGCCGGCGATATCCATGTTGGCGTAGGCGCCCTTGGTGCGCAGATCGCAGGGATACAGGGTGGCGCCGAACTTCATGAACTTGTCGCCCATCACCGTGGCCAGGGTGTTGTAGAACTCGCTGCCCACCGGCTTTTTCTTCGTGGTCTCGTTCTGCTGCGCCTCGGCCCGGGCAGAATCCGCCTCGGCCTTGTCATCGCTGTAGACCCCTAAGCCGATGGAACTTAAGAAATTGAAGAAGATGTTGATGCCGCAGCTCACCGGACGGGTGCGGTCCAGCTTATGCAGGAACCGGGTCATCTGCTTTGTAAATTCGATGCCCCGCTCCTGGGCGGTTTCGGCCACTTCGTTACCGGTGGAATACATGATCACGGAAGGATGGTTGAAGTCCTTTTCCACCATGTCCTGCAGATCCTTCTGCCACCAGTCGGCCACGTACAGCACGTAGTCGTACTTGGTTTTGTGCATGTACCAGCAGTCCACAAATTCGTCCATCATCAGCATGCCGTGACGGTCGCAGGCCGCCAGCAGAGCCTTGGAGCAGGGATTGTGGGCGCTGCGCAGGGCGTTGTAGCCCAGTTCCTTATGCAGACGCACCCGGCGGTCTTCCGCTTCCGGGAAGCTGCAGGCGCCTAAGAGGCCGTTGTCGTGATGGATGCAGCCGCCTAACAGCAGCTTGCGCTTTCCGTTGATGGTCAGGCCTTCCGCGGCGTTCCAGTCCAGGGTGCGCACGCCGAAGGTTTCCTCCACCACGTCGTCGCCGAAGGTCAGTCGCGCGGTGTACAGGTTGGGGGCATCCGTATCCCAGAGTTTTACCTCCGGAATGGTGATGGAAAGGGTGCCTTTGGCCTCGCCGGAGGCATTGGCATCTGCATCATTCCCGTTGCCCGCCTCTTTGACCGCTGCCTTTGTCTCCAGTTCCGCGGTCACCACACAGGTCCGCTGTGCCGGCACTTTTGCGCCGTATTCCGGATGATCGGCTTCGCCTTCTAAAATCTCCACCTTCACGGCGCCCGGAACTGACGTTTTTGCCGCCAGCCTGATTTCACCGGTTCTGTAATCCACGGTGCGCACACGCACGCTGTTTAACAGGATGTGCTTAGCGTCGCCGGTCCAGATCCAGGCCGGCCGGTACATGCCGGTACCGGAATACCAGCGGCTGTTGGGCTGGTCGGCATTTTTGGCAATCACACGGATGTCATTAGCCTCGCCATATTTTAAATAATCGTTGGCCGGCACGTAGAAGTTGGTGTAGCCGTAGGGACGGAAGGCCGCCTTCCGGCCGTTTAAGTACACTTCTGCGTTGTGATAGACGCCTTCAAATTCAAGGATCACGGTCTGATCGGCCCAGTCCTTGGGCACGTCAAAGGTCCGTGTGTATTCGTAGTCTCCGCCCACGAACCAGCTGATGTTGCTTCCCCCTAAGCTGGTCTCGTTTCGCGGCTCCGACAGCATGGCATCATGTGGAAGGCAGACTTCCTTCGCCGGCTCTTCCCGGGTCAGACAGCGGACGGTCCATCCCTTGTTGAAATCCAGTTTTTTCACATTTCCCCCTTTCCCGCGTTCGTCCTACCGAACGTCGCGGGCTTTTTCAGCTTCCTCGCGGGCTAGCAGCCCGCGATCCTGCTCTGTTTTTACGCCTTTTTGCCTCTGCACGGATTTACGGGCATTTTGGGCTTCCCTGCGGGCGAAATGCCCGGGATCCCGCCCTTTTTGTACGCTTTTATGCGCGCCCGATCTTTTGCGGGCTTTTTCAGCTTCTCCTCAGGCATTTCGCCCGCGGAAAGCCATCTTTTGACTCCCAAAGGCCGTTCATACGCAAAAGCGGGCAGGAACGCTTCTTTTCCGGGCAAATAGCCCATGAAATCGGCGTTCCTGCCCGCAGCATTTACATATGCAGGTTTCTGTCAGTTTTTGCAGCTTGTGTTGGTTTTACATACCCGCATCCTGACAGGTTTTCTTCCCTTGCGGGATATTTATTTCTCCTTCGCCACGCCCGCAAAGCCGGTAACCAGAAGCAGCAGCCAGCTTACAGCGGCAACGATGATGTAGGTGATCCAGCCGGTCAGGGTGCTGGCTTCGTACAGACCGGAAATGACGTAACCGATGGGATCGGCCATCACAGTGATGCTGTACGCGATGCCGGCGGCCATCAGAAGAGCGGCCACGATGGTGCACCAGTTAAAGACCTTCGGCAGGAAGAAGGAGCCGATTAAAGCCACGGCGCCGGCCACGATGGCGGCGATCATGAACTTATAGGCATCCGGTGTGGTTACATAGGATTTCCCGTAGAGCACCACGCTTACGATTGCGACAATCAGCGCTGCACACATCAGGAAAAATCCGAATCCAAGTTTCTTCTTTTCCATTTTTTACCTCCAAACTTATTTCGTCAGGCCTTTTTGCCTTTCTTGTTCCACAGAGCCAGGAAGATGAACAGCGCGGAAAGAACCGCAAGCACAGCATCCGCCGCATACAGGGCTGCCTGCCACCACGGGGTGACGGTCACCAGCTCGGTGGTGGTGCTTAAGCCGTTCATGGCATTGGTACGGGCGCATGCCCACAGCCAGCTCTTGATGCCTTCCTGCATCTTCTGCTGGAAGAAGGTATCCTTCTCGATGGCATCGTAAGAA
Source organism: Shuttleworthella sp. (assembly GCA_045544375.1). Lineage (GTDB taxonomy): Bacteria > Bacillota > Clostridia > Lachnospirales > Lachnospiraceae > Shuttleworthia. The sequence goes on along the minus strand of JAZPYY010000024.1, from coordinate 10,327 downwards.
GCTTCCATGGTGCCCAGAGCGGTCTGCTGCCAGCCGGACGCGGAACCCAACATGATACCGCCGCCGCCGGCAACCGTGTCACGCCAGTTCATGTACATAGCGCCGTTGACCATGTCGGTGACGAAGCCGCCCTTGTAGCCCCACTCGGTGCGGGCGATCTGCTCGATGCAGCCGGCGTGTGCGCCAACGAAATCGGTACCGATACGGTTGAAGGCCGTCATAACGGTGGGGGTCAGGTTCTCGCCCATGGCCTTCTGGAAGCAGCGCAGCTCGTTTTCACGGCCGGCCTGCTCTGTCATGAAGGTGGACATACCGGAACGGTTCAGTTCCTGATGGTTAAATGCATAGTGCTTGGTCTGAGTGGCAAGGCCCTTGGAGGTGGCGCCAACGCAGAGGGAGGAGCCCATCAGGCTTACCAGAACCGGATCCTCGGAGTAGTACTCGTGGTTACGTGCGCAGTAAACCGTGCGATGCAGGTTCATGCCGGGAGCGATGATGATGCTCTCCTTTGCCCACAGAGCGTCTTCGCCCATAAGCTGGCCTTCGCGCTCCACCAGTTCCAGATTGCGGGTAGCCGCCACCATGGGCTCGGTGGGGAAGGACGTCATGGAGTAACCGGCCTCGGCTGCGCTGCCGTCCACATAGGTGGGAGCTGCAGAATCCGCAGAGGTCCAACGGATCTTGTAACCGGCCACCTGGTCAAAGGCAAAGCCTAAGGGGCCGTCGTTCATGTAGGTACGGGGAAGCAGGACAGAGTCGATGTTTTCAATGTCGTCGCCGCCGAACTCAATGAAGTTGATGGCTTCTTCTAAGGTGGCCTGCTCCACTAACTGCTGCCAGCGCTCGTCAGACAGATCTGCAACGCCGGTGATCTTGCCGTCTTCAATGGTGACCATGTCCATGATGGTCAGGCCGTTGTCTGCGCCCCAGGTCACGCCTTCGCCGTTCTCGGTTAAGGCGTACAGGTTGTTGGTCAGGCCCTTAAGCATGTCTTCGGTGGGGGTGATGGACTCGATGGTCACCCAGCCCTTGGACCAGTCGCTTCTGGTGGTGTATTCCACGGTATCCGGGATCAGATTGTTGATGTTGGCTTCCTGGAAAGCATTCTGCACGTTGGCGGAATAGGTTTCGATATCGGTGTCGCCTAAAGTCCACACCACCGCGTTGTCAGCAGAAATCTCGCTGTCATTGACGGAGATCAGATCTCTTTCGTTCTCACCCTTCGCTGCAAGGATGTTGTTTAAGGCTTCGTGTACGCCGTTGCCTACGGCAAAGTAGTAGTCGCCCGCTTCAAGGACCCAGGCGCCGGTGGTGCCGTCAGCCTTGGTGGCGGTTTCGTCATAGCTGGCGAACAGGGCGGGATCCACATCGATGGTCACGGTCTCGGAAGCGCCGGGAGCGATTTCACCGGTCTTGGTGAAGCCGGCCAGCTGGATGGCGGATTTCTCAATGCCGCCCTCGGTGTAGGGAGCCTGTACGTACAGTTCCACAGCGGTCTTGCCGGCCACGTCGCCGGTGTTCTTTACGGTCACGGTCGCTGTGCCGATTTCACCCACCGTCGCCTCTACGTCATCAAGGGCGAATTCGAAGGTGGTGTAGGACAGGCCGTAGCCAAAGGGATAGGACACTTCGTCCTCATAGGTCCAGGCTTTGCCGTCGATGGAGCCTTCCGCCGCATCCGCGTTGCCCTGGCCTAAGATCTCGTCTTCGTAACGGGTCTCGTAGTACTTGTAGCCCTGGTAAATACCTTCGGACTCCACCACATACCAGTCGGACTTGTCGTCGGCGGTCAGGATGTAGTCGCCGGTGCCGTTCTGGCTGTTGTTGGTGTACATGAACAGACCGAAGTTGGTCATGGCCGGAGCGGAATCGGACTTCACGGCCCAGGTGTCCACCAGGCTGCCGGAGGGGTTCACGTTGCCGGCTAACACATCGGCCACGCCCAGGAAGCCATAGATACCGGGCTCGCTGACCCAGAGGATGGCATCGATGTCGTCATCCTGCTTCAGTTCTTCCACTTCCATGGGGTTGTTGCAGTTTAAGAGCACCACAACCTTGGTGCTGTGCTCTTTCGCCAGCTCGATCATGTCCTTTTCATACTGGGACAGAGCCAGCGGACGCTCGAAGGAGTCGCCTTCCGTTGCGCAGAACATGGTCGGGGAATAGTCTGCAGCTTCGGAGCTGTCACGGGTGATCACCACCACAGCAGCGGTATCGTCAGCCGTTTCCAGCAGCTCATCCGTGTACATGGACGCCGGTATTTCACCGGTCATATAGAAGGCCGGGGATTCCCACGCCGGGGTAAAGGCCGGAAGCAGACCGGCGCCCGGGAAGAACGTCTGGCGGGTGTAGGCAAAAGCCTCTTCGCTGCCGTACAGGTCGATGAAGCCCATGTTCACGTTAAAGCCCCGGGCCAGCATGGCATCCAGCGGACCGAAGTTTTCCTGGCCCTCTGCCGCGGAAGCGGTGGAGCCGATCATGCCGCCCTTAGCCGGGAACAGCACGTTGTGGCCCCAAAGGGTCACGTCGGCGCCGGCTTCTAAGGGAAGCGCTTCGTCTTCATTCTTTAAAAGAACGGTACCTTCGCCGGCAATCTCCACTGCCAGCTGCTTCTTTGCCTCCACAAGCTCGGCCAGCGAACCGAACTCGGATTTGTAATAATAGGTGTCCTGCGAAGCATCGCCGGTTTCCACCAGCTTCATGCTGCTTGTTCCAAGGTGTGCGTTGATGAATGACGCACGGGTTGCCGTGTACTGAGTCGCCACGGTGGTGATGGCCAGCAGGGAAAGGGTAATACCTGCCAGACCACGCATCAGTCCCTTCTTCATAGTTACCTCCTCTTCCAATCCTATCGGGAAATGCCCGATTCCCCCTTACTGCATGATGCCCGCCAATTCTGCGCTCAGGCAGAGGTGCTGTTCTGCGGATGCAGATCCGCTCTGTGCAGCCTCATCCCGGGATGATTTTACGGCCTTCGAATCATGCGTATTGGGCATTTTTCCCTGATTTTGCCCAGAATTGGGCAATGAATTGGCTAAATTATAGCAGTTTCGAAAAATAAAAAAAGAGCACTCACGTCATTTTGACGTGAAATGCTCTTATTTCAACGTGTTCTGCTGGTAAAAGTGTCCTTGCCGCTGCCAGCGGCAGGCTTTTGCCCCGACCGGCCCGAAATCGATGGCCGCCGGCGGCAGGCAGTCGCACGGATCGGCGGTTTCTGACAAAACGGTCTTAACTCCGCTGCAGCACCACGGATCCGAAAGGCCGCAGCTGAATCCGCAGCATGCCGTTTTTGACCTCGTGGTACACCGGCATGATGGAGTAGCCGTGTTCCGTGGTCACCATCACCTGCTCTAAGCTGCAGTCCATGGGGATCTCGGCCTTCCAGACGGGAATGGTCACATCGATGGTGCAGTCGCCGCTGTTGACCACCGTAATCACCTGCTCGTCCCGGGTGAACCGGGCGTAGCTGATCACGTTGCGGCCGCAGGCTAAGAAGATGCAGGAACCGATGCGGATGGCCCGGCTGCGGCGGTGGATGGAGATGATTTCCCGGTGGAAATCGATCAGTTCCCGGTCCTCATGGCCCCAGGGATAGGGCCGGCGGTTGTCGGGATCGGTAAAGCCGCACAGTCCGGCTTCGTCGCCATAGTACAGGGTGGGCGCGCCGGGCCAGGTCATCTGAATCACCACGCCGGCTTTCATCACCATTCGGTTGATACCGATATTTGCCGCCTCACATCCGGCGTCGTTGATCCGTCCCACCCGATGGTTGGTGCGGGTCATAAACCGGGAATGATCGTGGTTGGACAGCTGGTTCATGGCCGTCATCCGGGAAGGGGTCATCATCCGGGTGCGGGCGCTGCGCATGGCCGCTTCAAACCGCTCGCCGTCGCTTAAGGCGTGCTCGTCAAAGGCTTCGCTGTGCTTTTCCATGCCGGTTAAAAACCAGGACACCGGCTCCATAAAGCCGTCGTAGTTCATGATGGTGTCCCACTGGTCGCCGGCCAGCCAGGTAAAGGCGTCGCCGTAGTGCTCGGCTAAAATCACCGCCTCAGGATTGGCCTCCTTTACCGCCACACGAAAGCGCCGCCAGAATTCGTGGTTGAATTCCTCGGAATGGCCTAAGTCTGCCGCCACGTCCAGACGCCAGCCGTCGCAGCAGTAGGGCTCGCTCACCCACTTCTGTCCGATGGACAGGATGTATTCGCACAGTTCCTCGCTGCCTTCGTAATTCAGCTTCGGCAGGGTTTCGTTGCCCCACCACTGTTCGTAGGAACCGTTATTGGGCCAGTCGCCATCCTCCCTTTTGCCGAAGGCGAAATATTTACGGTAGGGGCTGTGGGCGCTGTTGTAGGCCCCGGCCAGCCGCTTGGGCGCCTTGGCATAAATTCCTTCCCGGTCCATCCAGCGATGGAAAGAACCGCAGTGGTTGAACACTCCGTCTAAGATCACCCGGATGCCCTTTTCATGGGCTTCCCGTACAAACTGGGCGAAGAAGTCGTCCGTGGCGTCTAAGTTGTTGGGATGGGTGGTGCGGGTGCGGTACAGGGTGGCGTTGTGGTTGTCGTAATCCTGCTCCGAAAGGGGCTCGCCCCGGTCGATGGCAATCACCCCGAAATGGGGGTCGATGTGCTCGTAATCCTGGGCGTCATACTTGTGGTTGGAGGGGGACAGAAACAGGGGATTGAAGTAGATGACCTCCACCCCCAGATTCTTCAGGTAGGTGAGTTTCTGGCGCACGCCCTCTAAGTCGCCGCCGTAAAACCGGCCTACGTCAAAGCAATGAGGCATGCTGTTCCAGTCGTCCACATGCTCCACCTTACGGCCCAGATAGGCATATTCGCCGTCCACCACGTCATTGTCGGGATCTCCGTTGCAGAAGCGGTCCACGAAGATCTGGTAAATCACGGCGCCCTTCATCCAGTCGGGCACGGTAAAGCCCGGAATGATGTGGAAGGCATAGTTCCACCGGGTACCGTCGGTGATGCCGTAGGAATCGTACCAGACGGTTTCCCCATCCTGCTCGATGCGGTAAATATAGGAAAAGGGATCTTTCCCCAGCTGGATTTCCACCCGGTAGTAGTCAAACACATCCCCGGACTCGTCCAGCTGCATGGGCAGGGTATACTGGGGGGTCACCAGCCCCACCTGGGTCTCTGCGCCGTGTCCCACCCGCACCCGCAGACGCACGCGGGCATAGGGGGCCGGCTCCCAGGGGTTGCGGTATTCCCGGGTGCCGTCTGCAAAAATCGCTTCTGTATTCATGTAACGTCGCTTTCCGTAATAAATCAGGAAGAATATCCGTCTGCCGTCATCTCTTCAGGCTGGGGATAGAAAGTGGGGAACAGGGCTTCGAATTCCGCCCGGGTAATCTTCTCTTTTTCCATCAGAAGCGCCGCACAGGCGTGCAGCACGTCCATGTTTTCCGTCAGAAGCTTCTTCGCCCGGTCGTGGGCCGCGGCGATGATGCGCTTGACCTCGGCATCGATGGCCGTGGCCGTCGCCTCGCCGTACACCCGGGTGTGGGCCAGATCCCGGCCGATGAACACTTCCTCTTCGTCCGTGTCGTAGTCCACCAGGCCGATGGTATCGGAAAAGCCATAGCGCATGACCATGTTCCGGGCGGTCTGGGTAGCGTGCTTAATATCGGAAGAAGCACCTGTGGTCACGTCGTCAAAAATCAGTTCCTCCGCCACACGTCCGCCTAAGGTCACGGTGATGTCCTGCTCCATTTTGCCCTTGGTCAGGAACATGTCGTCGTTTTCCGGCAGGGGCATGGTGTAGCCCGCCGCGGAAGCGCCCGTGGGGATAATGGACACGGAATATACCGGTCCCACATCCGGAAGCACATGGAACAGAATGGCGTGTCCGGCCTCGTGATAGGCCGTGATGCGCTTTTCCTTTTCGGAAATCACCCGGCTCTTCTTTTCCGCGCCGATGCCCACTTTCACAAAGGATCCCCGTATATCCTGCATGCGGATAAACTGCCGGTTGTCCTTGGCGGCGGCGATGGCCGCTTCGTTCATCAGGTTTTCCAGATCCGCGCCGGTAAAGCCCGCCGTGGTCTGGGCGATCTGATGCAGATCCACATCGTCCCCTAGGGGCTTGTTCTTGGTGTGAACCGCCAGAATCTCTTCCCGGCCCTTCACATCCGGACGGCCCACAAACACCTTCCGGTCAAAGCGGCCGGGGCGCAGAATGGCCGGATCTAAGATATCCACCCGGTTGGTGGCGGCCATGACGATGATGCCTTCGTTGACACCAAAACCGTCCATCTCCACCAGCAGCTGGTTTAAGGTCTGCTCTCTTTCATCGTGACCGCCGCCCATACCGGTACCCCGGCGCCGGGCCACAGCGTCGATTTCATCGATAAAAACAATACAGGGAGCCGCCTGCTTGGCGTCTTCAAACAGATCCCGCACCCGGGACGCGCCGACGCCCACGAACATTTCCACGAAATCCGAACCGGAAATGGAAAAGAAGGGAACCCCCGCCTCGCCGGCCACAGCCTTGGCCAGCAGGGTTTTACCGGTACCCGGAGGGCCCACCAGAATGACGCCCTTGGGAATGCGCGCACCCACGTTGGTGTATTTCTGGGGAGACCGAAGGAAATCCACGATTTCCTCCAGATCCTCTTTCTCTTCCACTAAGCCCGCCACGCCGTTGAAGTCCACCGTGGCATCTTTTCCCGTGGTCACGGTAGCTCTGCTGCGGCCGAAATTCATCATTCGGGCGTTGGCACCGCCGCCGGCCTGGGCGTTCATCATCATAAACAGGAAAACAAACGCGCCCACGCCTAAAACCGTGGGAATCAGGATACGCAGCCAGCCGGTCTGGGGCACATCCCGCAGTTCGTAATGGGTAAAGCCCGCCTCGTCAAAAAGGGCGATCACGTCGTTGACATCCGCCGTGTAGACAATGGCCTCGGCTCCGTCGCCATAACGGATGGCCACACTGCCGGTGGGCACCTGTTCATTCTGCCGGATTTCCGCGGCCTGCAGCGTGCCGGCGTCCAGCAGATCCTTAACGTCCGCTATGGTGGCCGTATCCGTGCGGCTGTTGGAAAACAGCATCCACAGAAGCGCTACCAAAAGCAGAAGGATCAGAAAACCGCTGTATCCTCTGCGTCCTGCACTGTTCACGAGTCACATCTCCTCTTCTGGGTAAAACGAAAAACAAAAATAATGGCTGACGCATATCGGATGGGCAGGCTTTGCCGCACATCCGATGGCCCTATACACAAATCATTTACAGGCCGTTCTGCCGTGTTTAATCGTCAAAAGACACCACGCCGATATACGGAAGGTTGCGGTACTTCTGGTCGTAATCTAAGCCGTAACCCACCACAAATTCGTCCGGAATGGTAAATCCGGTGTAGTCGGCGGTCACGTCCACCTGACGGCGGTCCGGCTTGTCCAAAAGCACGGCCGTGTGCACGGAAGCTGCGCCGCACTCCTGGAAGTAGGGCTTTAAGAAGGCCAGGGTGTTTCCGCTGTCCACGATATCTTCCACAATCAGCACTTCCCGGCCGGCGGGATCCAGATCCGTCTTCTTGCTGACCGCGATTCTGCCGCTGCTCACCGTGCCTCCGCCATAGCTGGAAGTGGCCATAAAGTCCATGATCACAGGTACCGTAATGCGCTTGGCCAGTTCGCAGGCGAAGAACGATGCGCCCTTTAAAATTCCGGTCAGATAAATCGTCTTCCCGGCAAAATCTCTGCTGATCTGTTCGCCCAGCTCGCGGATCCGCCGGTCGATATCCTCCTCCGGAATCATTAAACGCACGTGTTCACTCATGTTGTTCTCCTCTCCTGCTGCGGTCTTCGCCGCCGCTGCCCCATGGGCCTGTTTTATGTTTCTGCTTTCCTGCCGTTCTTTCCGCTGTGACATTGATGAACTGCACCGTCATCCGCGCGTCATTTCGCACTCGATACTTCCGTCACCTGTACTTCCAAAACGAGCTTTGTTCCCTCCGTCAGTTTGCACCGGTCGCCCATGCGGGCGCCGATCACCCAGAGCACGTCGCTGCCGTCACACAAAAGCAAAACCTCATCCCGCATTTCACCTGGAACACGCATATCAATGAAATAGCGGTGGATGGATTTGTGCCGGTTCGGGCCGATCACAAGGGTATCGCCGGGCTGCCGGGTACGAAGGGAAATCTGTTTTATCTTATCATAATCGAAGCGCTTCGTATAGGTTTTTGGCGCTTTGGCCCCACTTTGCAGATTCGAATTCCTGCCCGGCCGCAAAAGGTCCGTTTCCCCCTGCTCCTTTCGAACCGCTTCCACTTCCCCCGGTTCCAGCGGACGAACCCGGAATGTGAAATGAAAACCGCCGACAAAAGCTTCGGTGGTTTCCCCGCAGGCGATGGAGATGGAAACCGGCAGACCCTCCGGCTGCGTGGTGTTGGCCTCTGACATCATTTCCGGGATAAACCGAAGGCCTTCTGGGTTGGCGCAGACTGCGCCTCCCGGCAGAGACAGCCGGCCGCGGCCTTTCTGCAGCAGCTGCCAGGCCGATTCCACGTGCACCCGCTCCACCTGCTTTACCGTGCATCCGGCAAGCCACAGACGGAGGGCTTCCTTGGCGGGCACCGGATCTTCTGACAAAAGCCCCCGCTGAAGAAGGCCTGCGGACTGCTCCTCCCGATACCGCTGCAGCAGACCTTCTGCGCTTCGGCGCAGCCAGTCTTCCATTTCCTGCATCTGAAAAGCCGTATCCGTCATGTGCCGGAGGGCCTGGTCGTTGACGGCGCCCAGGGCCGGAACGGCTTCCAGGCGGAGACGGTTTCTGGCGTAGGCCGGATCGCTGTTGGTGGAATCCGTCCGCCAGGGCTGGCCGGCAGCAGCCAGATAATCCTCGATCTCTTCCCGCGTACAGCACAGAAGAGGCCGGACAAAGGGCCCCTGAACCGGCCGGATCCCGCACAGCCCGCCGGCACCGGTGCCCCGGGCCAGGTGAAACAGCAGGGTCTCGGCGTTATCCTGGGCGTGATGGGCCAAGGCGATCACCACCGGCCGATGGGGATGCTCTGCCTCCATGGCCGCTGCCCGGGATAACAGTTTTTCCCGCCGCACGGCCCGGGCCGTTTCCTCGATACCGGTTTTCTGCTGTTTTGCCAGGGCGGGCACATCCGCGCTGCACTGCAGCACCGGTACGCCCAGAGTCCGGCAAAGATCCATGGTAAAATCCGCGTCGCCGCGGCTTTCTTCCCCCCGGATACCGTGCTCCACGTGAAGGGCCTCCACATGCCAGTCGTGGGCAGGGGCCAGGGCGCACAGCACCAGCAGCAGCGCCGTGGAATCGGCGCCGCCGGAACAGCCCGCCAGCACAGAAGCGTGGTCAGGAATCATGGAAAAGCGGCGGATGGTGTCCTCCACCTGATGTTCAAATAAAAATCGGGCGTACAATGAATCTTCCTCGTCTGGGCATGTGTCCTATGAGCCATGCATGCTTCGCATGCAAGCACGCGCGCCTGCTCAGGCCTTATCGCGCAAGAAGCCCGGCATATTGCCGGGCTCCTACTCTTCCTTAAATATGACTTCGTCCGGAAACACCAGACCCAGCTTGCTTCGGGCGATGCTGATGATGTACTCGATCGTCCCGGTGTACGCTTCCTGGTCTTCGAGTTCCTGCTGGCGCTCCTGCTCGTTCTCAAGCTGCTGCTCCAACAGCGCTTCCCGCTCCTCGTAATACTGTTTTTTACGATACAGGGAAAGCAGCTGAGCCGACAGCGCCACAAAAAGAAGCACAGCAACCAGGGTTACTACAAGCCGCTGCTGTCGCAAGGCACGGTTTTTGGTTGTTTTCTTCTTAGCCATGCCGCTCCTTTCCATTACAGCAGTTCCACCAGATCCGCCGCTTCTTCTTTTTTCACCGTTTCCCGCACGTCCAGCACCCGTCCGCGAATGGTACGGTTGCCTAAGGCAATCTCAATGACGTCGCCGGCTTTCACCTGGGCAGACGCCTTGGCCACCACGCCGTTTATAGACACCCGTCCGGTGTCACAGGCTTCGTTTGCGATGGTGCGCCGCTTGATCAGGCGCGAAACCTTTAAAAACTTATCCAGTCGCATTTACTCTCCCGCTGTTTTCATCAAGTGGCCGGCTGTGCCGCCCATTCGATCTGTGTGATTTTTCCATCAAAAGCATCACGCGCAGACATGTGCGTATTCTCAGGCTTTATCGATCGGATGGGCAGGCTTTGCCGCCCATCCGATTCGCGCGATGCGCACATCTCGCGGCCTCGCCGCTCGATGTACGTTGGCCCTCGCATGCTTCGCGTGCGAGCACGCGCGCCTGCTCAGGCCTTATCGCGCAAA
>JAZPYY010000023.1:0-30835 GCA_045544375.1 Shuttleworthella sp. | reverse complement strand
AACCGGCGACGGATAGGCGGCGCAAGCGCCGACAAGCGGACAACGTGTTCGCGTGCATGCCCTGTGCCGCGAGCGCAGACAACTGAATACGCGGCATTCGACATCATAAGGAAAACGTGCCAACGATTGCTTGACACATACAAAAGTCGCTGTACACTTGAATTTCCCGCATTTCTTGGGTACAATGGTGTCTGTCGTATTCTGCGAAGAAATGGCGCGAAGGCAACCAGAAACAAAATAGGGATGAAACAATTCGTCGTCCCCTTCCTTCAGCCGTTTCGTCAAATCGCTGTAAAAGACAAATTGTTTATAGAAGAGTCAGGAGTCTGCTGAGGTTATGATGGCAAAAAAGACAACTATGGAGAAACGGGCAAAGGAACGTACGGCAAAGGGCCGGCGGAAGGCAGTGCTGGCGGCAGTGGCCGTTCTGGCAGCGGCTGCAGCCGGATACGGCGGAGCTACCGCTTACTACAGCGGCCGGTTTTTGCCCAACACTTTCATCAACGGGATTCCCGCATCTGCGAAAACGGTGGACGATCTGGCCAGTGAACTGGCGGCCCAGTCCGAAGCCTATTCCCTGACAATTACGGACGAGAGCGGAAAAACCATCGACGTGATCACCGCCGAGGATATCGGTTTTTCGGTGAAGGCAGATACCGCAGCGCTGGAGGAAATGAAGGCAAAGCAGAACGCCCTCCTCTGGCCGGCCTATCTGTTCTCGGAAGAACAGCTGCAGAGCGAAAACCTGTATTCCTACGATGAGACCATGTTAAAGGATCAGGCCGAGCGTTTTGCCAAGGCCCTTCCTGAGGGCGAAGCGCCTCAGAACGCCTTCCTTCTGTTTGACGAGGAAGCCGGACGCTTCTTTATCTACCCGGAATCGGAAGGATCCACGCCGGATGAAAAGGCCGTGGAGCAGGCCATCCTGCAGACGGTTTCCAGTTTCACGGAGACCCTGGATCTTTCCACTGCAGACTGCTATGAAAAGCCCACCGTCACCGCGGAAGACGAGGCCCTCGTCGCCCAGCGGGACAAGTTAAACGCCGTGCTGGAGCAGGGCGTGGTTTACACCGTGGGAAGTGCGAGAGAAGAAGTGCCCGCGGGCCGCATCGCCTCCTGGCTTTCCTTCGACGAAGCCGGAAACGTGGTGGTGAACCGGGACGGGGTTTCGGCTTTTGTGGCGGAAATGGCAGACAAGTATGACACCGTGGGCAAGCCCCATTCCCTGATGACCTCCTGGGGTGTGAACGTGAATGTGGCCGCCGGTGACTACGGATGGAAGATCGACCGGGAGGCCGAAACCAACCAGCTGATCTTAGATCTGCTGTCCGGGCAGCACGTGGAGCGGGATTTCAATTACGCCATCACCGCCGCCAGCCGTGACGGCAACGACTATGGCAACAGCTACGTGGAAATCAACCTGACCGCCCAGCATTTTTACCTTTATAAGGATGGCAACCGCGTTATCGACAGCGCTATCTGCTCCGGTGACGTGGCCACCGGTGACGCCACGCCGGTGGGTGCCTACCGCATCAAATACTGTGCCAAAAACGTGACCCTGCGGGGACCGGGCTATGCTTCGCCGGTTTCCTACTGGATGCCTTTTAACGGCGGTGTGGGTCTGCATGACGCCCCCTGGAAAACGGCTTTCGGCGGCCAGATCTACAAAACCAACGGCTCTCACGGCTGCATCAACCTGATGATCCCGGTGGCCAAAACCGTTTATGAAAACGTGTACGCCGGCTATCCTGTGCTGGTGTATGAACTGGCAGGCACCGAATCCGGGGTTTCCTCCGACCGCCTGCACTCTGTGATGGCCAAGATCGACAACATCGAAGAAGTGACCTTAGACAAGGCCGGCGCCATTGCTTCCGCCCGGTCTGCCTATAACGGCCTGTCCGCCGATTTAAAGGCGGCCTGCAGCAACCTTGGAAAACTGGAAGCGGCGGAAGCCCGCTTAGCCCAGCTGCAGGAAGAAGACCGGATCCGCCGGGAAGAGGAAGCCCGGCAGTGGGCCGCCATCGCAGCGGCGATCCAGGCCCAGAATCAGGCAGATGCCGACCGCGTCAGCGGCCAGATCGCCCAGCTTTCCAGCGTGACCTTTGATACCGCCATTGCCCGAAGCGGCGAAATCGATGCCGCTGTGGCAGCGTATAACGCCTTAAATCAGGATGCCCGGAATCTGGTCAGCAACCTGTCTACACTGCAGAACGCCCAGATCCTGCGGGATCAGGCCGTAGCTGCCCAGAACGCCCCGGCGCCCGAACCGGAACCGGCTCCGGCCCCGGAACCTGCACCGGCTCCGGAACCTGCACCCGCGCCTGAACCCGCGCCTGAGCCGGCCCCTGCGCCCGAACCGGCCCCTGCGCCTGCAGAAGAGCCGGCGCCTGCCGCCTAATCCCAGCGCTGCACCGGTATACAAGGCCTGAAGAAGTTCGTTTTTCACATCCATCTTCGGGCAGATCATCAGAAAAGGAAAAGAAAACCGCCCCCGGAAAGGAGATTTCACATGGGTAACTGGGAGCAATATGTCCGCCGCGTCAATCCGTACATCCCCGGAGAACAGCCCGCCGAACAGGACGTCATCAAGCTGAACACCAATGAATGCCCCTATCCGCCGTCACCGAAGGTGGCGGAAGTCATCGCGTCCTTCGATGCGGATCTGCTGCGGAAGTATCCCGATCCGGATGTGAGAGCGCTGCGTAAGGCTCTGGCGGCCTATCACGATCTGACCCCTGAGCGCGTTTTCGTGGGCGTGGGCAGTGACGACGTCATCGCCACGGCGTACATGACCTTTTTCGGCAGCAAAAAGCCGATTCTGTTCCCGGACGTTTCCTACACCTTCTATGACGTGTGGGCAGATGTCTTCGGCGTGCCCTACGAAACCTGCGATCTGACCGCGGATCTGCACATCGATCCCGAGGATTACCGCCGGGAGAACGGCGGTATCATCCTGCCGAACCCCAACGCCCCCACCGGCATTGCGGAAGGAACGGCCGCCCTGGAAAAGATCATTTCCGAGAATCCCGACAGCGTGGTGATCATCGACGAAGCCTACGTGGATTTCGGCGCGGAAAGCGTCATTCCGCTGCTGGAGGAATACGACAACCTGCTGGTGGTGCGCACTTTCTCAAAGTCCCGCGCCCTGGCCGGCAGCCGCATCGGTTACGCCTTAGGCAGCGCCCGGATGATTTCTTTCATGTGGGACGTGCGTAATTCCTTAAATTCCTACACCATGGACGCCATAACCCAGGCTGTGGGTCTGGCATCGCTGCAGGATGACGCCTATTTCAAGGAAACCTTAGCAAAGATCATTGACACCCGGGAAAAGACCATGGTGGCCCTTCGGGAACTGGGCTTTACCGGCACGGATTCCAAAACCAACTTCCTGTTTGTCACCCACCCGGCCATGCCGGCGGCGGAGATCTACAAGAAGCTGCGGGAAAAGAACATCTTTGTCCGGCACTTCCGCCGTTCCCGTACCGACAACTATCTGCGCATCACCGTGGGCCTGCCTGAACAGATGGAAGCTTTAATAGAGGCGCTGAAAGAGATTCTGGCTTAAAAACGGATCATGTCTTCTCTGGAAGATTTACGAGAAACCTGAAAGAACGTAAAATCCCGCTTCGCTTTGACGAGGCGGGATACTTTTCGCCAATAATAGATATAAGGAAAAGAACATGCACACACTCCGGAAATTTCTTCCATATTACCGCCCATACATGGGCGTCTTCTTCTTGGATCTGCTGTGTGCGGCAGCCATCAGCATCGTGGATCTGATGTATCCCCAGCTGCTGCGCCGTCTGGGAGCCACCCTGTTTTTGCAGGACGCAGATACCATCCGTCGGGCCCTTCCCCTGCTGGGCCTGGCTCTTCTGGCCGCATACACGATCCAGGCTCTGTGCCATTACTATGTCACCTGCCAGGGCCACATCATGGGTGCCCAGATGGAACGGGACATGCGCCGGGAGCTGTTTACCCATTATGAGCGGCTGTCCTTTTCCTATTATGACAAAAGCAACACCGGCCAGCTGATGAGCCGCCTGATTTCGGATCTGTTTGACATCTCCGAAATGGCCCATCACGGCCCCGAGAATCTGTTCATCTCATCGGTGAAACTGGTGGGATCCTTCATCTTTCTGTTTCTGATTCAGTGGCGTCTGGCCATCATTCTGCTGGCTGTGGTGCTGGTGATGATTGTCGTGTCCTACAAGCAGAACCGGGCCATGCGGGCCACCTTTGCGGACAATCGGCGCAAGATCGGCGATATCAACGAAACCTTAAACGACTCTCTTTCCGGTATCCGGGTGGCGCAGGCCTTTGCCAACGAGGACATGGAAGAGGAGAAATTCCGCCGGGGCAACGAGGCTTTCTTAGCCTCCAAGCGCCGCAATTATCAGGCCATGGGCCGATTCAACAGCACCAACACCTTCTTCATCGGCATGATCTATCTGGTGACGGTGGTGTGCGGCGGCTATTTCGTGGCGGCCGGACAGATGACCGCCGGGGATCTGGCCATGGTGGCCCTGTACATCGGCGTGTTTGTAAGCCCCATCAAGATCCTGGTGGAGCTGGTGGAAATGCTGCAGAAGGGCATGTCCGGCTTCCGTCGGTTCCGGGAGGTGGTGGAAGAACTGCCCGAGATCAAGGATGCGCCGGACGCAAAGCCCATCGCCGATCCTAAGGGAGATATCGTCTTCGATCAGGTGAGTTTCTCCTATGAGGCGACGGCAGCAGAAGGTGAGAAGAATATCCTTGGCGAAATCGATGCGGATGGGGAGGATGGCAGTAAACTTACCGACGCCGTGCTGGATCACCTTTCCTTTACGGTGCCCAGCGGCAAATCCATCGCCTTAGTGGGTCCCTCCGGCGGCGGCAAAACCACCATCTGCTCCCTGATTCCCCGATTCTACGACGTGACGGCGGGCGCCATCACCATCGGCGGACAGGACGTGCGGAAGATGACCTTAAGGAGTCTGCGTCAGGCCATTGGTATCGTGCAGCAGGACGTGTATCTGTTCTCGGGATCCGTGCGGGAAAACATCGCCTACGGCCGGCCGGAAGCCACGGAAGAGGAGATCATCGAAGCAGCGAAGGCGGCCAACATCCATGACTTTGTCATGACCCTGCCCGAAGGCTACGATACTCCGGTGGGAGAGCGGGGCGCGCGGCTGTCCGGCGGACAGAAGCAGCGCATCTCCATCGCCCGGATCTTCTTAAAGAATCCGCCCATTCTGATCTTAGACGAAGCCACCAGTGCTCTGGATAACGAAAGCGAAGAGTACATCCAGCACAGCTTAGACGCTCTGTCCAAAGGACGCACCACCATCACCATTGCGCACCGCTTAAGCACCATCCGAAATGCCCAGGAGATCCTGGTGATCGATGAAAGCGGCATCTGCGAGCGGGGAACTCACGAGGAACTGATGAAACAGGGGGGTGTATATCAGCGGTATTATCAGCTGTCGGTGCACAGTGAAGACTAGAGTCCGATTTGCATAAATGCCTACCGTCCTCGTCGCGTTTATGGTATACTATCTTCAAGTGTTCACGTGCACACCAGCAGGATGTGGACGTGAAATGATACGTGACGGCCGTTTTTTTCACTCGGCGTCGACATTATTTCAGGGAAAGAGAGGGAACCTTATGATCAAGCAGAAATTCAACCAGGGCTGGGTGTTTCAGGTAGGTGACGGCGGTGCGCTTTCCGCACTGCTGGGCGGACAGGGTCCGGTGCCGAAAAACGTCACCCTTCCCCACGACGCGGAAATCGAAATGCCCCGCAGCGCCGATGAGCCCGCAGCCAACGGCAATGGCTTCTTCCATGCCGACAACTATGTCTACACGAAGAAGTACACCCCCGAGGATGCGGACAAGTCTTATGTTCTGGAATTTGAAGCCGTCTATCAGAACGCCTTCGTTTATGTGAACGGCGTTTTCGTGCAGAAGCATCCCTACGGCTATGGCAATTTCTATGCCGATATCACCAACTTCCTGAAGTTCGGTGAGGAAAACGAGATCAAGGTGGTGGTGCGCAACCACATGCCCAGCGGCCGCTGGTACACCGGCGGCGGAATCTACCGCGACGTGAACCTGATGGTGGCGGATCGCCTGCACATCGCCCCCGACGGCGTGCGCCTGGCCACCACGGATCTGGATGAAGAGTACGCCACCATCCGCGTGGATACCGATCTGGAATACAAGGGTCTGGGGGTGCGCAACATCGGGCTGACCATCCAGCTGTTTGATGCGGAAGGCGCGGAAGTGGCCGCCGACACCATGCAGGTGACCATGATCGAAGGCAAGGCTGCATCCTATCGCCAGTGGATCACCGTGGAAAAACCCCATACCTGGGACGCGGAAGATCCCTATCTGTACACCTACAAGGCAACCTTAAAAGACGGGGATGAGGTGGTAGATGAAGAGTGCGGTATCTTCGGTATCCGCACCATCAAGGTGGACGCCAAGCGCGGCCTGCGCATCAACGGCAAAGTGGTCAAACTGGCCGGCGGATGCGTGCATCACGACTGCGGTATCACCGGCGCGGCGGATTACGCCCATGCCCAGGAAACCCGGGTACGTAACTTGAAGAAAGCCGGTTTCAACGCGCTGCGCAGCTCCCATTATCCCATGAGCCGCCGCATGATCGAAGCCTGCGACCGTCTGGGCATGTACATCATGGATGAATTCGCCGATGTCTGGACCTCCACCAAGGTGGAAGGGGACTACGGCATGCAGATGTCCGACTGGTGGCAGTATGACATCGACAACATCGTCCGCAAGGATTACAACCATCCCAGCGTGATCCTGTACTCCATCGGCAACGAGATCCCCGAAGTGGGCAATCCCCTGTCCACCCAGTGGGGCAAACTGCTTTCCGACCGCCTGCGCCAGAAGGATGACACCCGCTTTACGGTGAACAGCATGAACACCATGCTGGCCGTGATGGACCGCATGCCCCAGATCATCGCCGAGATTATGGCGGCCCAGGGCGTGGATATTTCCGCCATGCAGCAGCAGGGTGAAGGCGAAGCGGCTCCCATGGAAATTAACAGCATGATGTCCAATCTGCAGGATGTCATGTCCTTAGTGGGCAACGGCGAAGCCTCCGGAAAGGCCACCACCGAGGCCAGCGGCCAGGTGGACATCAGCGGCTTTAACTACAGCGCTCTGCGCTACGAGCCGGATCACGAGAAGTTCCCCAACCGGGTGGTGATGGGCTCCGAAACCTATCCCGGCGATCTGGACGTGAACTGGGCCCTGGTGCAGAAATTGCCCTACGTCATCGGCGACTTTGACTGGACCGGATACGATTATCTGGGCGAGGCCGGCATCGGAAACGTCAGCTACGGCGACGATGCGCCGGGCTTCTACGCGCCCTTCCCCATGAAATCCGCATACTGCGGCGATCTGGATCTTTTAGGCGATCCCCAGCCGGTGGCCTACTGGCGTGAAATCGTCTGGGGAAAGCGTACGGCACCCTACATCGCCGTGCAGCATCCGGAGCACTTCGGTCAGAAAGTAAATATGTCCCAGTGGCGCATGACCGACGGCATCCGCAGCTGGAACTTTGACGGATACGAAGGCAAGCCGGTGAAGATCGAAGTCTACGCCGATGCCGATGAAGTGGAACTGTTCGTCAACGGTGCCTCTGTGGGCACAGCAGCTGTGGGCACCCGCAAGGCCTTCATCGCCGACTTTGAAACCACCTACGCCGCCGGCAAGGTGGAAGCCGTAGCCAAAAAGAACGGCGCCGAAGTCGGACGCGACGTGCTGGAAACCGCCGATGCGGCATCCGTCATCGCCGCTGCGGCTGACGTGGACTGCATCCCCGCCGACGGCACTGATATCGGCTATGTGGAAATCTGCATGTTAGACGCCGCCGGACGCCTGAATCCGGCCTGCGACGCTGCGGTCACCGTAACCGTCACCGGCGCCGGTGAACTGGCTGGCTTCGGAAGCGCATCGCCCTGCTCCGAGGAAAACTACTACGACACCACGGCCCGCGCCTTCGGCGGACGCCTTTGCGCCGCTGTCCGGGGAACCGGAGAAGCCGGCACCATCACCGTCACCTTGTCGGCGGAAGGATTTGCGGATAAGGTCGTCACGCTGGAAGCGAAATGACAAAAGGGACAGGCACTTTTGTCATCTTGTCAGTGAGTCAGAGGATAACAAAAGGTACAGGCTCTATTGCAGAGGCTCAGCCCATACCAGGCAACATCTGATAGACATCTGTTAGAAGAAGCGAAAAGGAGCTGGAGTTTGGGAAAACCCAAATTTCAGCTCCTTTTGCGCGATAAGGCTTGAGCAGGCGCGCATGCCCGCACGCGCAGCACCGCAAGAAAAAAGACACCAAAACCAGCGCAGAATTCTTGTCGGGGTTTCGCAAAGGTGATAAACTGATTCCAGTAATAACCGCTGTGATTTATTTCAAGCCTGACCGATGGGATGGGCCCCGAAGCATACATGAGATGCTCGATAAGACAACGCCGGAGATTTCCGAAGGGGCACAGGATTACAAAGTTAATCTGATTGCACCCTATGAGATGGAGCCGGCTGCGTTCGAACGGTTTCAGTCCGGTTTCGGACAGGTGATGGAGTCTGTAAAGTATTCAAACAACCGACAGATGTTAGAGGATATGTGGCTGAACAGCGATCGATTTGAAAAGGTGGATCGCGGGACGGCTGAACTGATCCGGACACTGACGGATGTGGAAATAAAGCTCGACAAGAAGGAGGGGACGGTAAACATGTGCAAAGCAGTGGATGAAATGCGTGAAGATTATCTGCGGCAGGGAAGAGAAAAAGGAAGAGAAGAAGGAAGAGAGCAGACTTCTGTGACATTGTTGCAGAACCTGATGGAATCGATGAAAATGTCCGTTGAAGAAGCAATGGATGCGCTGAAGATTCCTGCTTCTGATCGGCCGCGGATTTCCGCACTTTTATAATGGAAATATAGATTTCTGCAGGCGTTTGCATTTTTGTAAGGTGATTATAATTAAATGAACAAATGCCCCTGCTTCGCAAGCGCGAAGCAGGGGCATTTCTTGTACAACGTATTCACTGGAATTGGGATCAATCGGATGACAAAAGTGCCTGTCCCTTTTGTCACGCATGAGTCAAAAGTGCCTGTCCCTTTTGGCTCATTTTGTAGGCTTGAATCGTTCGCGGTGCTGCTTTTCGTGCGGCTTGGCGGAGATTTCGCCGGCAGCTTCCAGAGACATACGGGTTAAGGTCGGACCTACCAGTTCGTAAATCAGCACGCCGAAGAGTGTGACGTTGCGGATCAGGGATCCTTCCGTGCCGCCTAAAACCATGGCCTGGGCGCTCATGCCTAAGGCTACACCGGCCTGGGGCAGCAGGGTGATGCCCAGATGGTTGACTACGTTTTTGTCGCAGCCCATGATCTTTGCGCTTTCCCGGGCACCCAGATATTTGCCCAGGGAACGCACCAGGATGTACACCACGCCGATCAGCACGTAATCCAGATGAGTGAACACGCCCAGCTGCAGTTCCGCGCCGCTTAACACGAAGAAGCAGCAGTTTAACGGAACCGTCCAGCTTTCGGAACGCTTCATGATGTCTTCTTCATATTCGCACATGTTGCAGAAGATGGTGCCCAGCATCATGCACACTAAAAGCGACGAGAAGGAAATCGTCGCCGGGCCCACCGGAATCTTTAAATAGGAGAGGGCCACGGTCAGGAATACGAAGGAGATGGTCAGGGTCAGACGGTTCTTGTTGGAGAAGAACAGTTTCTCCAGTTGGGTCAGGATAAAGCCCAGCAGCGATCCCAACAGCACCGAGCAGACGATTTCCAGGATGGGATTAACGATAATGGAAACAATATCCACCGTTCCGCTCTGCAGCGCCCGGGCGATACCGAAGGACACGGAGAAGAGAACCAGACCGACGGCGTCATCCAACGCAACGATGGGCAGCAGCAGCCGGGTCAGAGGACCGTCGGCCTTGTACTGACGCACAACCATCAGCGTAGCGGCCGGAGCCGTTGCAGCGGCGACCGCACCTAAGGTAATGGCAGCCGGCAGCGGAAGTACTTCCGGACCCAGCACAAAGTGCAGACCGATCAGTGCCGCGTCCACTAAGAGGGTGGCGGTCACAGCCTGGAAGATACCAATGAAGGTGGCGGCTTTTCCAGTGTGCTTCAGTTCAGACAGTTTGAACTCGCTGCCGATGGAGAAGGCGATAAAACCCAGCGCAGCGGTGCTGATGACGGACATGGATTCCACCGCTTCAAAAGTGGAAAAACCCAGGCCGCCGATGCCCAGCCGTCCTAAACCGTAGGGGCCGATGAGCAGGCCGGCCACCAGGTAGGAGGTCACGTCAGGAAAGTTCAACCCAAGCTTTTTAAAGACACGGGTCAGCATCAGACCGGCAAAAATAGCTACGGCAACAGACAAAAACAGTTCCATAATGAATGCCTCGATTTCTATTATATTTTCAGACGGTGTTTATTATACGTTTTTAAAGGAAGGCCTTCAAGGTGCGTTCCTGCCAGTGAAATAAAGAATCTGCGCTTTGTTTTGTGCAGGATTCTGTTATTTGGCATGGTTGGGGGCAGGACGCAGCCATTTGATCGCCTGCTGTAGCCATCCTGCCTGAGAGGAAGCCAGAAATGGCTAGCTTCCTCTGACGCTGGCTTCAGAGCATAAAAATAATACTTGACAAACGCAATTGAATTGTGCAAAATTAAATTGCGCAAACGAAGCGGTGAAAGATAATGAAAGATAGCAAATAGTGCCTGTATCTTTTACCACCTCAAGACAGAATGAAAAACAACAGATCATACTTTAAACAACGTTAAACAATCAAGAAAAGGAGGCCCATTATGGCAGCAATCACCATCACCAATGACAATTTTGAATCTGAAGTTTTAAACAGCGATGTCCCTGTGCTCGTTGATTTCTGGGCCAGTTGGTGCGGTCCCTGCAAGATGCTTTCCCCGCTGGTGGAGCAGGTTGCGGACGAGAGCGACGGCTCTTTCAAGGTCGGCAAGGTGAACGTCGATGACGAAATGGATCTGGCTGAGAAGTTCAACGTCATGTCCATCCCCACCCTGCTGGTCTTCAAGAACGGCGAAGTGGCCAACAAGTCCGTGGGTGCCATCGGCAAAGATCAGATCCTGGCTCTCGTGAAATAAGAAAGCAATAAAGGGAAGGAATTCATCATGTACGACATCATCATCGTCGGCGCAGGTACCGCGGGCATGTCCGCCGCCATCTATGGCGTACGCGCCGGCAAATCGGTTCTGATGATCGAAGCGGCCAGCTACGGCGGACAGATCATCAACACCCCAGACATCGCCAACTATCCGGGTATCAAAAGCACTTCCGGATTTGAGTTCGCCGCCGGTCTGTACGAGCAGGCAACGGCCTTGGGTGCCGAATACCGTGTGGGCCATGTGGACAAGGTCACAGACAACGGCGCCGAGAAGATCGTTACGGTGAACGGCGAAGATCTGTCCTGCAAGGCGGTGATTCTGGCCACCGGCGCTAAGAACCGTCCCCTGGGATTGGAGCATGAAACCGAGTGGATCGGTGCGGGCGTTTCCTACTGCGCTACCTGCGACGGTATGTTCTTCCGCAACCGCGTGGTGGCGGTGAACGGCGGCGGTAACACGGCCCTGGAAGATGCCTTCTTCCTGTCCAACTACTGCAAGAAGGTGTATCTGATTCATCGCCGGGACGCTTTCCGCGGCGAGGAAAAGCAGGTGGAAGCCCTGCGCGGCCGCGAGAACGTGGAGTTCATCTTAAACACCACCATCTCAGCGCTGCTGGGTGAAGAGCGTCTCACCGGCCTGGAACTGAACAACGTGAAAACCGGCGAGAAGAGCACCTTAGAGGTGAACGGCCTGTTTGTCGCCATCGGTCAGATGCCGGAAAACAGTGTTTTTGCGGATGTGGTGGATCTGGATCCGGCGGGATACATCATCGGCGGGGAAGACTGCAAGACTTCCGCAGCGGGCATTTTCGTGGCCGGCGACTGCCGCACCAAGACCGTGCGTCAGCTGACCACGGCAGCGGCGGACGGCGCGGTTGCAGCATTAGCGGCCTGCGGCTATATCGACGCCATGGAATAATCCTGCAGGAAGCGACTGCGTAACAGGCGATTGCCCTGTGCTTAAAAGAAGACGAAACGGACGCAGAAATAACAGATACCTCATCACAGAGGAACATTATGAGCAAAAAGAACACCACAACCCCGGCCGGCGTGCCTGTGCTGCAGGAAGACAGTAGCTCTATGCTTCCGGAAGGATACAGCGTTTACGATGGCATCAAGTTGGAAAACCAGCTGTGCTTTCCGCTGTACGCCGTCTCCAAAGAGATCACGCGCCGCTATAAGCCCTTTCTGGATCCTCTGGATCTGACCTACACCCAGTACCTGGTTATGATGGTGCTGTGGGAAGAGCGGAAGATCACGGCCCACGAACTGGGCAAAAAGCTGCATCTGGATTCCGGGACGCTGACGCCGGTTTTGAAAAAGCTGGAAAGCAAAGGGTACCTGACCCGGGAGCGGGGAAACAAGGACGAGCGCACGCTGATCCTGACCCTTACCGACGAGGGACTGGCTCTTCGGGAGGAAGCGGTAAAGGTACCGCTTCAGATGGGCGGATGTTTCCACATTGAGCCGGAAGAGGCGAAAATGATTTATGATCTGCTGTATCGGATGCTGGCGGAGCTGGCACCGGAAGAGTAATGAAAATCGGATGGAGGAGCAAGGACTCTCCCATCCGATCGCTTTTTTCGGGTCTGAATCTGCCTTGATAATACTTTCTGTGTAAATAATACAAAAAAGACTTGCAAAACCAAAACAACCATGCTATATTCTGGTTGTCGAAAACAAATCTGAATCCGCATTGACAGTTGAGCGCAGCTCCTTTCCTGAAAAGGGAGCGTTGCGATCAACTTTTTTTGGTGCTTTCATATCCTTCGCCTAAATCTCTTTTCTCTGTTCCAACTGCACATCAGAATCTGCAGATGGAAGGCTTATCATATGAAAAACAAAATCTTCTTAAAAAAATGGATCATTTGCGGACTTGTGGCTGCCGTGCTGGTTTATGCGCCGTCACGTGTCATTTTTGCTGACGAGGCGACGGAGGAACAGACGGAAGCAGCTCAGGAGACGGTGGAATCCGTTGCTGAAGAGGTGCTGCCGGAAACACTCCCGGAGGAAGAAACCGCACCTGCGGAAGAAGGTACGTCTGCAGAAGAGGCGCTTCTGACGGAAGAATCGCCGCTGATGGACGTGCCTGCGATGACAGAAGATGCTGTACCTGCCGAGGAATCTGCGCCGACGGAAGAATCTGCGACGATGGAAGAACCTGCGCCGGCTGAGATGCTGTCGGAGGAAGAGCCTGGGGCGGACGCGTTAAGTGAAATCCCCGAGGAGGCAGTTCCTGAAGCCGTGTGTGACGCGGCGCCGGAAGCGGATGCACTGCTGGCAGAGACTCCTGCTGCGGAGACGGTTTTTGCTGAACAGGAAATTGAAGCGACCGTTTACGTGGACGAGGACTGTGAAGAGATCTGGGAAGACGTAAAGCTTCGGGTAAAAGGACTGCTCCCGGAAAATGCCACCGTAACGGCGTATCCGGTTCTGGCCGGTGTGGAGGGCGAAGAAACCTTCGCCGCCTATGAGATCGTCATTCGGGATGCCATGGGAAACGAAATCCACAGCGAAGCCGGCGATGGTGCAACGATCACGGTGACGATCCGTGACGAGGCCCTGGCTGCGCGTCTGGCCTGCGCCCCCAAGGCACGGGCATGGCATAAGGAAGAAGATGATTCCGTGACAGACGTGGCGTTCGAGCTTCTGTCGGATGCTGAAATCCGTTTTATGGCAGACATCTTCTAAAATGCGGCGCGCAGAATGACGGACGACCTCATCGAAAACCGCTGCACGGCAGAATGACGGACGGCCTCATCAAAACCGCTGCACAGCAGATTCATCACCCACATCTATGACAGAAAAGGGATAATACACCAGTTATGACCGAAGAGACATTTAAACCCATAGACGGAAAGTCATCCTACGAAAACTCATACACAAAAACATCGGACCGGCCGGCGGCATCTGAGGACATGGAACCCCTGGAATCGGAACCCCTGGAAACGGAAGCGGAATGGAAACTTCGCCACGCCGGACACCGGCTGAATGACTTTCAGCGTCTTGGTCTGCAGGTACTGGCCTTTCTGTTCATTATGTACATCCTGTTCACCTTCGTGGTAGGGCTGATCACCATGCCCACCGGTGACATGTATCCCCGGGTGGACAGCGGCGATCTGCTGCTGATCTACCGCCTGGATAAGGACCCCAAAGCCCAGGACATCATCGCCTTTGTGAAAAACGACACCCGCTATGTGGCCCGTGTGGTGGCCGTGGAAGGGGACACGGTGGAGATCACCGACGAAGGTGCCTTGAAGATCAATGGCAACACCATGATCGAAAGCAACATCTTCTATGAAACCTATCGGCTGGAGGGCTATACACAGTATCCCCTGACCCTGAAGCAGGGAGAGTGCTTCGTTCTGGCAGACGGACGCCGCGGTACCGAGGACAGCCGCTATTACGGACCGGTGAATTACAAAAACATTATGGGCACGGTAATCACGGTGGTTCGACGCAATAACCTGTAACAGACGGATGCACATGCAAACAGCAAATCATCCGCGTAACGAGGAGGCAGCAGATGAGCAAGAAAAATAAAACCCGCAGGAGGCTGCACCGACTTGTTTTCGCGTTTGCGGCCGGCATCCTGTCACTGGTAACCGGTATTACGTCCTTCGCCATGATTTCCTATTCGGGATATGTGATCTACGATTCCCTGTACACCAATGAGGCCGCTTTTTCATCCTGGGATCTTTCGGAATACCGTCCGGTGCTGAAGGAAAACGGCGAACTTTCTTTTGAGGAACTGCTGGATGTCAACCCCGACACCGTGGGCTGGATCACCATTCAGGGAACGAACATTGACTACCCCATCATGCAGGGCAAGGATGATCTGGAATACGCGTCCAAAGATGTGTTTGGCAAAAGCAGCCTGTCCGGATCCATCTATCTGACCACAGCGAATACCCGGGACTTTACAAATTCCTTCAACCTGATTTACGGACACCACATGGATAACGGTGCCATGTTCGGCGACATTGAAAAGTACGCGGATTACGATTACTTCCATGCTCATCAGGACGGTATCGTCATTACCACCCAGGGCATTTACGATATCAAGATTTTTGCCCGTATCGGAACAGACGCTTATGATAGCCGAATTTACTCCGCCGGTGACCGCAAGAGCGAAGACTTCCCGGACTTCCTGGAATACGTACATTCGCTGGCCATTCAGTGGCAGGACGGAACCGACGTGTACGACATCACGGATCACGTGCGCACCTACCTGCTGGCCCGGGAGGAAAACATCCAGGAATACGGCCATTTTGTCTGGGGCAAAATGCCCCGGGACGCCATTGAAAACGGCATGCAGCTGCTGGCACTGAGCACCTGCGCCGACGCCACCACCAACGGACGGCAGCTGCTGTTCGCCACCATGAAGATTCGGACGGAACCTCTGCCGGAGGAAGTAATCATTCCGGAAAACAGAGTCCCCTTAAGCGTCATGGGACATGGCCAGGGGGAATACTGGGGGCTGATCAACCTGCTTTGCCTGATCGCCATGGCAGTAACGATTCTGCCGGGCCTGCTGATCCCATCGAAATACGGCCTGCCGACGTACTATAAGAAAGCAAGACCTGAGGAAACAACAGAGCAAAAGAGGATGAGGTTGCGGTTTACCGCAGGAACCATCGCGGAACTGGTGATTTTTGCCGCGGGACTGATTGCCTTTGTGCTGACGGAAAATCTGCACCGGCACGTGGCAGTGACCGATGAATGGACACTGCTGATGCTTGGTTTGCTGACAGCCATGGTAGCGGCAGAGTATCTGTTCTTCCACGCCAGGAAAAAAGAAATCGAACCTCGGATTGAGACAGAAAGCGCAATGTAATGCGATAATCAGACAATAATAATAAGAAAAAGCCATGTGAAAGCCGAAGTGTAACGAAGCTGAAACATGGCTTTTAAACGTATGCATGGAAATCAGTAACTCAAATTTCACAATGTTTTTGTTGATTTTTTTGACGGACACAAGTATATTATCTTTGTAGTAAAGTGCACAGGCAGGGTTATCATCGGAAAGGAGGCAGCAAAACGGTGACAATCAGACAAAAGAGACGTTGCCTTCTGCTGGTCATATTCACATTTGTTTTCTGCAGCATCTGGATGCCGCAGATCAAGGCACAGGCCGAAGAGAACATTAGGGTATCAATACCGTACCGGCAGACGTTTCAGACCAACGTACAAAATGCGAATACCGCGGTTACGTACCTGCTGACAGCAGAAGAGAATTCGCCAATGCCCGAAGGCAGCGAGAACGGGACTTATTCCTTTACCGTCGACGGTACAAAGGAAGACAGCCTGGATCTGGACATTCCCTTCGACGCACCGGGATATTACCGCTACGACGTGAATACGTCGGCTTCCTCTTTGAGGGAAGGATATTCCATAGAAGAGAAAGAATACATCATTACAGTCGTCGTTTTAAATACAGATGACGGACTGGGATTCCGCATGCTGACGATTCAGGATCAGGATCTGGCAAAGTACGAAGCGTTGGAATATGAAGATTCCTACATTGTGCCGGAACCGGAACCTGCGCCGCAGCCTCAACCGCAGCCCCAGCCTGCTCCTCAGCCTCAGCCTGCCCCTCAGCCTCAGCCTGCCCCTCAGCCGGAACCCCAGAGAGAGTCTGTTCCGGAAATCACTGTACAGCCGGAAGGATCTTCGGTAGTAGAGGTTGAAGAGCCGGAACAGGAACCCGAGGAAGAGCCAAAAGAAGAGCAGATCGAAGAAGAGGCCGTTCCTCTGGCGCAGGATGACACTCCGAAGGACAGACATTGGGCGCTGTTAAACCTGATTATGATGGTGCTGACAGTGCTGTTCGAAATCGTCATGCTGCTGCGCAAGCTGAAGACGAAGAGGGACGAAAAGACAGAGGTTCCCGAAGAAGAGGCCGCTTCTGCCAGCAGATTGTCAGCTGAAAAAACGGAAGATTCTTCGAAGAAGGAGAATGAGGAGAAAAAACTTCTCAAGCGCAAAAAGAAGCGCCGCATCGTCTGTCGAAGCATTGGCGGCGTAGACGCCGTGGTGTCGGTGATCGTCTTCTTCCTTACCGAAGATATTCGTCAGCCCATGATCTGGTGGGACCGCTGGACCATCTTTATGATCCTGTTCTTCGCCGTCTCCATCCTGGTTGCCGTGTTCTTCCGGTGGGGCATCAAACCTCTTGATAAGGAAGAGAAGAAAGCAGAGGAAGTGACGGAAGCTTAATGATCTGCTGTAGCCAGCAGGTTCACTGATCAGCAGATACGCGAGGGAAAGCATATGAGAGAAGCTTTTGCGTGTTATATGCCACGGATTCGTTCTCCCGAAGACAGGTTCGGGGCACCGGATCCATCGATCCGCTAACCGGCTGCCCGTAAGGTTTTGGGCGGATCACGCTGTCGTTGCGAAGCAGACGGACATTTGTGTCCTCCCTTAAGGGCAGACGTCTGTGGAACATAAATGCTCCCAAGGAGCAGTCATCGACATTCTGTAGAACGCGGAAATCCCACAAACATTGCAGTTACCAGCCGCTGAAACCGGAATGAGGATGGCAACCATCATTGAAATATGAGTGGAAAGGAAACAAGCATGAAAAATAAGACTTTAAAGAAGATGATGGCTCTTGGCTTAGCCGGGGTCATGATGCTCGGAATGAGCACCACAGCGTTTGCTGCAAATGGTGTGAATACCAATACTGCAGACACAAAAACAATGAACATTCCGATTACGCAGACCCTGTATTTTAAGAATGCAGAAGCATCTGACGTGTATGAGCCGAACCTGTATTACGCCTATACCATTACGCCTGGTCAGGCTGGCGCAACAGTAAAAGACCATGCGGGCGTTTCTGCTTCTGTAAAAGCCGGTGATATGAGAGCGTTTGGCTTGCAGACAACGACCGGAACGAAGGATTTTGGTATCAATTTCAGCTCTGATCACAAAACCGTTAAGGCCGATGCTGAGGGCAAGTCTGCTGTAACAAAGAAAGTTACGGTTCTTTGTGATGGTTCGAAGATTCTTTCTGATGATAATGTGATCATTCCTGGCGTTTACCGCTATATCATTACGCAGACAACGACAGCAGCTCAGAAGAACGCTGTTGGTGTTGTGGAAGTAGGTGCGCAGGATAAGACCCTGGTGCTTGATATCACCATTGACAATGAGGGCAACATTGTTGGTTCGGTTATTCAGAAGCCGGTGACTCCGGATAATGATAATCCGAATGTTGATAACAGCGAAGACGCTGATGGTGATGGCGTTGAAGACGATAAAACGGATGTTACCGATGATGAAAACGGAAAGGTAACCGGCTTTGGTGATCCGGATGAACCGGATGATCCGTCCAACCCCTTTGGCAACGAAGATCCGAAGGATACCACACCGGATGATCCGACCAAGCCCGCTGGAGATCAGCAGGATCCGACAGATCAGCAGACCAAAGCTACTACCGCAACCGAGCTTCCGGCCTTCTACGACATGTATACCACCTACAATGTAACTGTTACGAAGGCTGTTACTGGCGGCATGGGCGATAAGGCCAACTACTTCCCGTTCCAGACTGACATCTCCAACTCGATTCATGGTGCTGCATTTACCTACAGCGTAACAGATAATGGCAGCAAAGCTGTAGAAGCGACGAAGAAACAGCTGGAAGCGAATGGTGTTAAGACCCTGGGTTCTGCGTCAGCGACTGTTGCTGATGGACTGCAGCTGAAAGATGCTGGAAAGATCAACTTAATCGGTGTTCCGTCCAGCACCTCTGCCAATGTTTCTGTGCTTGCAAACGAGTTCAACAACACTGGCGACACCTACAAAGTGACTGCTACTGATTTTGGTATCGCAGCAGAGACGAATCTTGCAACTCAGACTGCTTCTACCGGAGCAACAGCGGCATCTTTCAAGGATGACACGGCAAATACTACGTTCACGGTTACCAATAATCTTGAAGCGATCTCCCCGACCGGTGTTGCTCTTCGCTTTGCTCCGTACCTGATCATGCTGGCCGGCGCCTGCTTCCTGCTTCTGGTGTCCCGTCGCCGCCGCGTGGAAGACTAATCGAATCAGCTTATCAGAACATAGCTGAATACTAGCCAATCTTCGGGCTGCAGATGAGCAGTCTGCAGCCCTTCCTTTCCCGTAGTTGTGGGATATGCGGGAAAACCCGGATTGCCGGCAGGGCAAATCGCGCAGCCGGCAGCCACATAATGAGCGTTTAAATCGCATTATTATTTGATCAGATCATAATGACGCTGCCTGCGGAGGGACGTCAGCGATGTCTCTTCGCAGGCCGGAAAATGATCCGGCTGCCAGACTGGTGCTGGCATCAGAGCACCTGATGAAAATCAGATGCTGTGATACCCGCATCGTAGGACCCCAGGAACGAATCCTGCATGAAATGATTCGTGCGGGCTCGTTGAAAACCCAAACGTAGAACCAGGAACAAAGGAGGTGCAAAGGAACAGAGAAAAAGAAACGCCGGCAAAGAGAGAGCTGTCAATGTTCACTTTTGTTTTCGACAAAAACAAAACCGGCAAAACCCGGGCAGGTCATCTGCCTGCCCGGGAAGCAAAAAACCGACACTGCAATGGTTGCGATGGCAAACAGGAAACCGGGTGCAAAGATCAGAACGGCCTGACGGCACAGACCGCTGTGATGCTTGCATCAGGAAAGATGAGCAAGTATGAATACACTGCGTTGCAGATCAGTAGTTTCAGATTCTTCCTGCGATCCGCAGGAAATCATCATAATCAGGCATTAGATGAGGTGACTATGTATAAGAATGTATTAGGAAGAATTGTATCCCTGGTCATGGCTATTTGCATGATCATCGGCAGCTTGCAGATGCCCGCGCTGGCAGCAGGTAACGATCGAGCAATCTTCGGGTTCTCAGAAGAGAAGACCATTTCCGAAGAGGGTTCTTCCGAAGTGTTGCCTGAAGACGGTTCTTCTGATGCGCAGCCGGAAGATCCTGCGGAAGAAGATCAATCTGTGGTCGTTCCCATCGATGAGGCCGTTGCGGATGAAACGGCGGAACAGCTGCCTGAGGATGAAACGGCGGAACAGATCTCTCAGGAAAAGTCTGAGGAAGCAATTTCTGATGAAGAAAGCGTATTAGCAGAGACGGAAGATGAACCGGCCGAGGTCGAACTCGAGGCGGTTACTCTTCATGCAAATATTGTTTCTGCTGAAACAGCTCCTGTGATTGCGCCGAAGAAACTGCTGAAAGCGAAGAGCGTCAGAAACACTGTGCTCTATGAAAACGATGACATTGCACTGACCGGAAAAATGCCGAAAAACGGCATTGTTGAAGCCACACCCGTAACCGTCAATATCGACGGCGAAGAAGTTCTTCTTGCATACGATATCAAGATTTACGCGAACGAAAACCAGCAGAGCAAAGGAAAGACCTGGCAGCCTGCCGGTGAAAAAGTAAAAGTTGAAATCAAGAGCGATCGCCTTGCAAACGCAGCGAACGTTTCTATTTACCATATGGAAGACACCGCTTCGGCGCTGCAGATGATCGAAACCACCACGACAAAAGACGGAGTGGTCTCTTTTGATGCGGAAAGCTTCTCTGTGTACGCAGTTGTCCGGACGGTGCTGGAAAAGGAAATCTTTGTCGAAGGCGATACCTATAAGATCACGGTTGCATACGACAGCGAGAGCGGTCTGCCCACAGAAGAGCAGGGCGCGCATCTGGACGTGCAGGTGATGAATCCCGAGGATTACAAAGTTGCGGCTCAGAACGCACTGAACAATCCCTCTGCGGATGTGGTGCGTGCATTTGACATTTCCATCGTGGATGGAAATGGTACAAAGCATCAGCCCACCAAGGATGTAACGGTAACCATTGAACTGCAGGGAGAGAATACGCTGACCAATCCCCGCGTGGTGCATATTCCGGACGGCGCTGAGGAAGCGGACCGGACCATCACACCGGATGAATGGTCAACCGATAATGGCGTTGCTCTGAGCTTCCTGACAAAGAGTTTCTCCGTGCACATCATTGCACAGGACACCATTACCAAGACCTATACCTTCATGAACGGCGATGCGGTCTACGCGGTTCAGAAGCTTAAGAATGGCGATTCCCTTGCGGAGCCTCCGGCCCCGACCAAGGATGGTGCTGTATTCCAGCATTGGTCTCTGGTTGCGGGTGGTGAAGAGTTCACTGGCTTTGGCACCGCGGTCACTGTTTCTGAAAGCGACCAGGCGCCCGTGACCCTGTACGCTGTATATGGGGACGATATCATCTATGTGACCTATTACGCTCAGGAAGGTGAAGTGTATCGCAGGGATAGTTATGTCCGTCCGACGGGAACTGATACCATTACTGTTAATACCAGAACTGTCGATTACTCTGCCGGTCAGAAGAACGACGGCACTTTCGTGAAGTTCATCAAATGGACGGAAGGCCTGCTGAATCTGGCAAAGACGAACCCGCCCGAGGCCGGAACCAACGGTGAGATCACCATCAATAAAGACAGTGCGGATATCGATCTCTATCCCGTGATCTCTGAAGGTCACTGGATCTATTTTGATAACAACAAGTCTTCCATTGGCGGCGACGAGGTCATGATCACTTATGTTGAGCCGG
Source organism: Shuttleworthella sp. (assembly GCA_045544375.1). Lineage (GTDB taxonomy): Bacteria > Bacillota > Clostridia > Lachnospirales > Lachnospiraceae > Shuttleworthia. Next base: position 9,063 of record JAZPYY010000023.1, on the reverse strand, counting down.
TTTTCGTGGTCAACGGGGACGCGTCTGCCCATGATATCACTGCTCAGGTGCCGACAACAAACGGCTATACATTTGATGGTTGGTATACCCGTCGTAGCGGCGGCACACAGATCTTTGATGCCAGTGGCGAAAAGCAGGCGGCCTATAGCGATCTTCTTGATCATCAGGGCAACCTGGCCAACAACCCGACGCTGTACGCGCATTGGACGAAGGCTGCCAGCGCAAACTATACCATTATTATCTGGCGCCAGAGACTGACGGAAGATGAAAAGGATGTAATGACTCCTACAGCTGCAGGAGTTACGCCTGTGGTCGCGCTTGACGACTGCTATGAGTATGCAGACAGCTTTATTCTGAACGCCTCCACTGGCAGTGACATTACAGTTGCCAACGACTATAAGAACCAGCAGAATCGCGCTTCTTATAACAATCTCCATACAGGTGTTACAGTTTCTGATGACAAGAACAATCCCTATTATGGCTTTGCACACAGCCAGACTGTAGTCAAGAATGAGGCGAACGGCAAGACCAATGATAACGGTGGCCTGCGGATCAGGCCCGATGGCTCCACTGTGATCAATGTGTACTATGATCGGACTATGTACACATTGACATTTGTCACAAACGGGTCTGACTATGAATATACGGTATCCACGAATGATAATGACAACAACCCCATTAAATATGGTTTCTGGGACGGTCAGTATCAGAGGGTTTATTGGCGGACCGATGGTTATTTCCATACGGCGAACGATTCCCAGACTGGAACTAGATACAGTGGTACTGTCTATACTCGAAATAACGCAACAGCCCATACCATTGCCACTATTACTAGACCTTATGGGGTGAATATTGAAGACGTTTTCCCCATCTGTGATGCGAATAACAACCCTTATCTAAATGCTGACAGCGCTGCTAGGTGGAACGACTTTAATACAGTTGAGTATAGCAATGTTATTTCTAAAATTCTCTACATGCCCGGGAAGAATATTTCATTGCGATATGATGGCGGCGGAGACAGACCGCTGAAAACGCTGAACTATTTAGCAGAAGCACTGGATCAGACTGAAACCGGTACGGATATAGTAACGTACAATGGGAAAACGTATAAGCAGTTCTATTCCTTCCAGGCTAGGTACAACTGGCTTACTGAAAACGAGGATGTTTACACTTACGAAGGTTTGACCTATGTGGGCGCTAACCCGGCGTTTGTCAATGGCGAAGCACTGAGAACAGGTAAAGATGATTCTATTAATATCTTCTACAACCGTGATGAGTATAATGTTCGTTTCCTGGATTCCAGAAACAGTACAAGCACTGTTCATGCGGACGATACCGTCAAGTATGGCGCTGCGCTGACAGACTACAATGACGCGAGCAAGGGCTATGTCCCCACGCCTCCTACCGGGTATCAGTTCTCCGGCTGGTATATGGACCAGGCTTGCACTACGCGTGTGTTCTTTGTCGACGACGCGGAATACCAGAGCTACACAGGAACGAAGGACCTGGCGGCCACCATGCCTGCCAGAGCGATTCTGCTCTACGCCGGTTGGGAGAAGATCGATTACAAGGTCGATATTGAGGCCAACGGCGGTGAGGTTGGCCAGCCTAACAACGACTATGCAATCTATTTCTGGAATGATTACGACGAGAAACTCGGTGAGTATTCCAACGTGGTGAACAACTACGTCAAGGCTGGTCCGAACACGCCGGCGGATGCCACGCGTTATTCCTATCATGAATATCGTCGTGATGGTCACTACGTAAACGGCGTAAAGGTGGACGATGCGACTGAAGATCCGACCGTTGGTGCCGATCAGAGTATCCCGTGGAAGCGCAGAGCTGTCTATAAAGAAGACCCGACCAACGGCATCTATGTCTTTGAGGAAGGTGCTTATACACTCCAGGGCTGGTACGAAGTAATTGGTGGAAACATGAGCAGTACGCCCTATAACTTCAATACCGCACAGCGCTTTACCAACCTCACTCTTCGCGCGAAGTGGCGAAGAAGCAGCCATTACAGCATCGTGTACGATGTAGCCACAAATGGTGGCGAGAGCCTGCGCGCGCCTGTCGACAATAATTACTATATTGAAGGCGCCAATGCGATCGCGGCGGCTCCGATTAGCATGCCCAGCGGAAAGCGCTTCCTCTATTGGGTGGACAAGAACGGCAACACCTATAAGCCCAATGCGAGTCTGTCTATCACGGAAGACAAGGCTGTGGAGCTTGCTGACCGCCAGATGCAGATCACGCTTACGGCAGTGTATGCGGACAGCACATTGCCGGATGGCTACATGGCGGATTATGTGTTCATCGTTTGTGATGGTGACGATGGAAATACCGATGGCAGCAATACCACATACTATACGCAGACTGTAGCTAAGGGTGAAAACCTTGTGCAGCCTAAGAACCCGAATTCATCTCGTGCAGGATACGCTTTCGAAGGCTGGTACACCGATCAAGAGGGCAAGCATCGTTTTGACGGTTTTGGTAAGGTGGAGATGCCCGTGCATACCACTCTTTACGCCCGTTTTGTTAAGGGTGTAGTAGCAACGTATTACATGCCTGCCAATGACGGAGTCTCGAAGGGGACATCTATCATTACCAGCCAGACATATGTGATCGGGGAAGAATTGAATACCCTTTATGTGGATTGTCCCACCGATGATGCGCATTATGTTCAGTACTGGACTGACGGAACGAATCAGTATCCTTACAAGGCAGTTACAAACACAGTAGTAACCACCGATATGGAACTGTGGGGTGTTCTGGCTGAGCAGAAGTGGCTATATCTGGAGCTGCAGGGCGGCAAGACAGCCGAAGGCAGCACCAGGATGGATCCCATCACTCTGCCGCATGTAGGCTGGCCCTCACTGCCTGTGGAACCCGTTCGTGCTGGATATACCTTTGAAGGATGGTATACCGAGCCGAATGGTGGGGGCTATGAGTACAGTTTTAACAAGAGCCTTGATGACTTCAAGACCGAGCATGGCCTGACAACAGATGTCGAACAGTTATACGCATACTGGGTGCTGGATACAGAGCATCCGGTGCAGGCAGAGTTGACCGTGCTGTGGTATGCCCAGCTGCCCGCTGGCCCCGATGGCGGATACGGCGATGACAACTATGAGCTGGTGAACAGCGACACGATCATGATGAACCTGGGCAATTATGATCTGAGCAATGCCGCGACAAAGGCCATGCTGGACGCTGAGTTCGGGAATATCTACCATACGGATCGTCTGGAAATGCTGTATGAGGGAAATGAGCCGCGCTATGCGCAGACGAAGTTGCCAAACTATTTTGAACACAGCACCCACCATGATATAACTTTCTCTGTGGAGGATTCCGGCGAAAGTGTACTGAAAATCTATTTTGACAGGAAGACATATACGTATACGTTCAATCTGGATAAGGATAACTGGAATGATAATATCTCAACATACGGAAATCTCATCAAGATAGGGAACACTGGGACTACTTATTCAGGGTCGCAATATGTCGTCACTGTTTGGCTTGACAAGGATGTGAATAACGAGTGGCCGATTGAAGATGCTGCCCGTAAAACATCGGAAGATAGATGTTGGGTGGATTTTGACACAAACAATAAGACGACATCCAACTTTTACGGGTGGAAAAATACGACGACTGGTAAGAACTATTATACCGCGCTATATGCTATTCCGGGAGCAAGAATCGATGAATTTGTCAATGCTAATACGAATAACATCGAACTTACTGTCTATACGACATCGAACAATAGGGAGGCTGTATTACAGTACTGGTTTGATGGCGTAATCAATCACTCTTACGACCAGGATATGTATTTAAGCACTACTAACGGCTACTACCTGTCTTACGATGACAAAACGTTTTACGATCGCTTTGATGCTCGAGCTTTTGATGGATATGAGGTCATTAACCAAAACAACAAAGGCAGTGATACAAAATACTGTTACTACCAGAATAATGGTAATCGAGGAGAGTATATTGTAGGGACTGGCACGACCATCCAGGAAGACCGTATCATTTATCAATACTACAGGAGCAGCGAATGGGCGAATACGACGTTCTACAATACATTAACGCCCGTTTACAATGCTTGGGATATAGGTCACCTTTTCGATCCGATCAGATATGATCTGTCGAATGAAATCAGTATTTCGTTCCACGGCCTGTGCAACAATAATGATCCTGAACTGGAAGCCGGATGGACGGACAAACAAAACGACTACCAGATTACGGCTGGCGGAAACCCGAAAACATCAGGAGATTTCTATTACAGGGATGGCAATGTCATAAGGACGATGACCTGGAATGTGTTTATCAATGAAGTGATCGCTTCCAGAAGCAAAACCGCGAAGCATACAGTATCTGTGGCAGCAAAAACCGTCAACTACTATTATAGGGCCAAGACTTATACGCTCACGCTGATGGGCTACGACGGGACGCCGCTGGGAATTACCAAGACCGTGAAATACAAGACCCCAGTCACAGGTGAGAATGGTGTATTGAGCAGTTCAGATATTCCGACTCCGGATACGGGCAGACAGTTCAAGTGCTGGTCTTTGTCCAAGAACTCCCAGGAGCCCTTCTCTGGTACGATGCCTTCGCACAACCTGGTGCTCTACGCCCAGGATGAGCCTATTCCGCGCACGGTGACCTTCCAGAACTGCTACTATGACGAGAACGGTATGCTGGTCTACGCAGAAGATCTTCCGGAAGGAGAGTCTTCCTACACAGTGACGATGCCACATGGCACGGTGCTGAATGATTTCATTCCGGATTATCCCCTCTATGCGGGACATACCTTCGAGAGATGGCTGAAGGAAGGCGAACCGGCCGCGATGACCATGCAGGTCACCGAAAACATCACCATCGCACCTCAATTCACCGCACTTGGCTTGATGTCCCTGAAATATGACGTGAATGGCGGCACGGGCACTGCGCCTGCGGATAGCCACCAGTACGTCAACGATGCACGAATCAGTGTGCTGAAGGGCACGTGGATGGACGGCAGCGAAGAGAAACCGCTGCAGAAGACTCTGACCAATATCGATGGAGAGGAATATCAGGGCCTGTTCACCAGCTGGAACACTAAGGCGGACGGTACCGGTACCACCTACTACCCTGGCGATTGGCTGGTTATCGACGAAAGCCTGGCGACTAAAGTGGATGGCGTAATGACCATGACACTGTATGCCCAGTATGCTGAGGTGCGTGAAGTTAAACTGAGTTATGACCTGAATGTGCCCGCGGATGAACTGACGGCTAAGTCAGGCGAGACAGAGGCTCGTGCAAGCTATACGCAGAGTGCCACGCCTGGTTTGACGGTTACGAATGGCCGGATCACATTCAAGCTGGCTGATGCTTTTGAGAGCGTGACCCGTGACGGTGCGATCAACAAAACCTATACAGTGGGTACGGAAATCAACGAGGCAAAGGTCGCGGATAATACTGCCTTGATTACCTTTACCCCCGTCCGTAAGGGTTACAAATTCCTCGGTTGGAACACGGACAAAGACGCCACAACGGCTATTGCCGAAACGGGCGACGGCGTGCGCGTGGATACCCTGGAGAAAAATGATACAAACAAGGGCGAGTTTGTGCTCTACGCGATCTGGGAGCCTCTGCGCCTGCCGATCGAAGTGTATGAAGTAACACGCGGTGAGTACAACGGCACAGAGAAGACCATCGTATCCGGGAAGAAGGATTACCTGACAATTCTGGATATGGCATTAGCAGACTACAACGTTTTAAGCACCGCCTGGACAGATACCATTGTAGCGGATGCGTATAATGCCTACACCCGCAACGCAGTGCCCAGCACTGACGCTTATGGCAAGGCCATGCTGAGCAAGTCCGGTGCGAATTATGCCACCGACGCGCCGGTGACCTTCCTGCGATTCAGCTTGTTAAACAACGGCTGGCAGTACACTACTAACGAAACTGAGCCCGCGGCAGACAGCACGGACTGGAAGAACTTCGGGACGAACGAAAAACTGAGACTCTATTACTACCCGAAGCAAATCACGCCTACGGACGGCACAACCCGAATCTACTGGGTGACCCGTGCTGAGGACGGCACACTGACTGCCATCAATAAAGCGGACTATACCGAACTGGCAGACAAAACCCTGACCACCACCGCAACCATTGGTAACGAGGCCGCCACCATCTGGAAGAGCACTGTTCTGACAGAGGCTGCTGAAAAGATCACCAAAACAGCGGATAAGAAGACCTGGAATCTGACGGGATTTGCCATCGGAAACAAGACGCTTTCCAGCCAGAACGGAAACGCGCTGACCCCGACCGCAACCCTCAAGCCCCTGTTCTTAAAGAACACGGTGGACGGCACGGAATATGCGTCCGCGGAAGAGGGACTGGCGGATTCCACACCTTATAAGGGTGAATTTGCCATCTATGTGGTTTACGATCCCTCACCGGCTGTTACCCTGACCGTAACCAAAACCGTTACCGGTACCATGGGTGACACCACCCGGGACTTTGAGTTTACTCTGTCCGGTGTGAACGACGCGACGGAAATCACAGGTAAGCTTTACGCCAACGCCGAGGACACCACCGGAACCGAAAAGACCTATACGGTCTTAGAGGGTAAGGTCAGCTTCAGCCTGAAGCATGACCAGAAGGTGGAACTGACGATTTCGTCCGGTGCGGAACTGATTCTTGCCGAAACCCCGGTAACCGGCTACAGGACCTGGATGGTTACGGGAACGGACACCATTAATCAGCTGCTGACACCTACGAAAACATCACTGGATCTGGGCGCCTTAACCGAAGACACCACGGTTCAGGTGCTGAACCGTATGGACAGCGTTTCACCGACTGGTGTTACACTGACTTTCGCACCATACATCCTTCTGCTGATGGCCGGACTCTTTTTACTGGCAGGTCTTTACTTCCTGATGCAGAGCCTGTCAAAGCGGAGCATGAGTGATCGAAAGTAAAAACGTTTCTAACAGAAACAGATGAAGAACTAAACCCCCTAGGCCCGTCGACCTGTAAAAAGGGAAGCGGGCCGATTTTTCATAATGCGGCCTGACTTCCCGAATGCTTAAATACAGGATCAGGCAGACCTGAACAATTGCGATCTACGGGAGAAAAACATGAAAAAGCTGATCAGGAAAATCATACCCATGGTACTGATGCTCACTATGTTTGCCGGGGCTTTTCCAGCGCCGGTTTCGGCAGAGGAAAATGCGGCAGCGGGCAGGAATCCGGTATCTGTGGAAGATAAGGACAGGGGAAGCGGGGAGGATGCATCCGTTATTTACGGCTTTTCCGCACCGGATGATCAGACAAAACCGGAGGAAGCAGTGGCAGAGGAGACGGCAGAAGAGGATTCGGCAGACGGGGAAACCGATGACGCCATGGGAAGCCACGGCGGCTTTATGCTTACCGCTCCGGCTCCGGGAAACGGAGTAAATGTGTATTTCCGCGATGAGTGGGGCGGCGAAGTGGCTGCCACCATCGATTCCGGTCATATTTCTTCTGTGGTAGGTGCATTGCCAAATGGCGCGTCAAATCAGGCGTATTATCGGGCGTTTGTCAGATCTTCAGATAATCACGGCGCAGGCGGAACCAGAATATACTGGGCATGGAACAATGATGGAACCGTAACGTACAACACCAGAGATTATAACCCCACTCCCAGAGAGCAGTATACCCAGACCAAGGCTGCGGATGAAGATATCGTGATCGTTCTGCATAATGGTTATGCTTATGACGCGCAGATCAACGGGTTTAGCAAGGTAACGACCACGTCCGTGAATACAGTCTTAAGCAATGAAGACATTGCGCGGATGTTCCCCGCTTCTTTTGAAATGGATGCCCCTATCATCTGGCCGGCAGATTCCCAAAAAGCGGCGCTGGATGCTGCAAATGTTCAAGGCGCCGGCAATGATGATATATCGAAGGATGTCATGCTTTGGAAATCCGCTGCATATGATGCAGCGACGGAATCTCTTACCATATCGCTGAGTTTCTTCCAGCGGCAGACAGCTCCCATGGAGTTTCTGATTCTGATGGATGAGACGGGAACTATGGATACCTGGCTGTATGGACCGGTAAACAGCGATATGACCCGTGTTCGTGCCAGACAGTATCACTGGGCGAGAGGTGCCGCATTAAAAGCGGCACAGACCATTTTAGACGCGCGAAACCTTGGATACAATACCCGGGTCAGCATCTACTCCATGAGCGGCGGTACAAGAAAGATCGGTACATTTACGGATTTTGACGCTGCACTGGCTGCGGTGAACGCGGACACAAATGTGGGCGGCGGTACCAATCATCGCCTGGCCGTGGCTGCACTGACGGAGGGAGCGAACGCGGCACAAAATGACGGATACAACCCGTTTGTCATTTACCTGTCTGACTTCCACAGCACGTTTGACAGCGTTAAGGACAGTGAGCTGGATGCCTTAAACGATGCGGCAGAAGTGTACGGCATTCTGATGTTCGACACCTGGACGGCGGATCGTCAGCGAAGGATGACCCGGCTGTCCCAGGGAGGGCACATTTTTAAAGATACGATGGTGGATGATCCGTCGACGCTGTTTACGCCATTCCCGATGATTGTGGATGATGCCATCGGTTATGTGGACGAGGACAAGGTCATTGAGGATGGACTCTATGGTCCGTTTGCAGAGATGGCGCGCAACGGATTTGCCAGCGAAGATAAGATGGATCAGTCTGATGCAGTGGAATTGGAGTCTGGATCCTTGAAATGGCAATTGGCAAATGGATCCAACAGACTTCGCTCGGCAAAGGTTTATACAAAGGAAATCACGATTCCTCTGAATAGCAGTACCTTGGGCACTGATGTATATTCCGGTTCCATGCCGACAAACGAAGACTGTACGATCAAGGATGGAAAGAATGCTGAGATAAACAAAATGTAGAACGTCGTTTTCTATTACCTCTATCTGCCCGCTTTTCCTGCAAATAAAAATAAGGCATTACACAGTTTAATCTGACGCATTCTCTGACAGATTATCCTATGCAGTGCCTTTTGTGGTATCATCAGTATCGCTGATA
>JAZPYY010000022.1:0-4474 GCA_045544375.1 Shuttleworthella sp. | reverse complement strand
AGCCGGGACAGCAACCCGAATCCACACCTTTTTTCGCGTAAGCAATGAGCCATGCGCGGACGAGAAGAAAACAGCGATGCAAACTGGTTTGCATGAGCTGTTTTCTTAGAGGACACATACGGCGAATGCCGTGACAACGAGCGAACGGCACGTTCGCGAGTCTGTCAGGCATGGCTCAAAGAAAAGAAAGGAGATTTCACATGAACACAGAAACCAAAGAAACCAAAAGAACCTGGACCACCCAAAAGACGGTAATGACCGCCATGTTTGGCGCCATTTCCGTCGTACTTATGCTCATCGATTTTCCGCTTCCCATTGCGCCGTCCTTCATGAAAATGGATATTTCCGACCTGCCGGCCATGCTGGGCACCTTTATGATGGGGCCGATTGCCGGTGTGACTATCGCGGCCATCAAGAATATCCTGGAACTGATCTTTCGCGGATCCACCACGGCGTTTGTGGGCGAGCTGGCCAACTTCTGCGGCGCCTGTTTTTACATCCTGCCGGCATCGCTGGTATACCGGTTCAAAAAGGGAAAAAGCGGCGCGGCACTGTCCCTTCTGGTGGGAACCATCTGCGTAACCATTCTGTATATGATTCTGGATTACGCTGTGATTTTCCCCATGTATTCCACGCTGTATGATCTTCCCATGGAGGCGATTATCGGCATGGGAAATGCCATCACCGGCCGCATCACGGATCTGTTTACCATGATGGTGTTTGCCGTGGCCCCCTTTAACCTGATTAAGTATGGAATTGTCTCACTGATCACCTTTTTCACCTACAAGCGCCTGAAAGGCATACTGCTGAAAGAAGAGATGTGACAAGGAAGGTGCGAAAAACCCCCGGCCAACCGGCCGGGGGTTTTTCACGACATCTTTTTGTTAAAGGAGTTCTGCTTGATGTATCCGGATATGGGAGAGAGGCCGCTGGCATACGGCTTTAAGATACAGAGCAAAACCAACAGGAGAGTTAGGCTTCCCTAACTGATGTAGATGTTAGCATAACCTAACTTTTGTGTCAACACCTAATTTCGAAAAATTTCTGCAGCCCTCAGAGTGCCCAGGGCGGTTACCTTAACTTTTCTTTTCTCTCCGGGTTGGATATAATGATTGAAATAATTCAGACAGACGACAGAGGTGATTCGATTGCAAAACCAGAATATAAATCCGATTCAAAATCAGAATATGTCCGCCGAAGCATCTGTGCCTGAAGCTGCAGACCGTGCCCATCCTTTTTTCTCTGTGGTGATGCCGGCATTTAATGTGGAATCTTTTCTGGAAGATGCGGTTTCAGATATCCTTGGCCAGACTTTTTTGGACTGGGAACTGATCATTGTGGACGATTGCTCCACAGATGGCACTCTGCAGATCGCAAAGGCTTACGACGATGCTTACGAAAACATCCATGTGCTGACCCATGAGAAAAACCGCGGCGTATCCGAAGCCCGGAACACGGGACTGAGCCATGCCCGGGGCGAATACATGCTGTTTCTGGATCCTGATGACCGGTACGATGTGGAACTGATGGAGACGGTGGCCTGCGCCCTTCATAAGCTTGCGGCGGATGTGGTGGTGTATGGCCTGGAGGAAGATTACTACAGCCATGACGGACAGATCCGTTATGCGGCTGCCCACGCGCTGCCCACGGCATTTTTCTGTGTCGACCAGAAAGCAGAAGATAATACCGCGGATTCGGCAGCGGACGCAAAACAATCCGATCCGGCTGCGGACGCAAACGGGGATGGGGTTTCAAAGCAAAACGAAGGCCGTGCGGAGGGCGGGATCTTTTTCGGTGCCCGTTCGATGCATTTGGCCATCGCCGAACTGGAGCAGGAAACCCTGTACGGTTACAGCTGGAACAAGGCCTTCCGCCGGGAACTTCTGATGGAACACGACCTGCAGTTCGTGCGCTATCCGCATATCGAAGACATCATGTTTAACCTGTCCGTGTTTGATTACGTACAGTCGTTGATCGTTCTCGAAGATGTGCTGTACGGCTATCGCAATCAGGGACAGAACCGGCTGACTGACCGCTATCAGCCCAATTATCTGCTGCTGCAGAAAAAGCGGTTTGAGGAGTTTCTGGCGCAGCAGGAGCGCTGGGGCGTTTTAACGGAAAAGACCCTGGGGCAGACGGCCACGGCCTATTTCCGCAGTTATCTGTCCATGATCAGCCGGGAGCAGAGCCATCATACGCCGGCGAAGGACATTCTGATCAAAGCCGAAAAAGAGCAGAAGGATCCCCTGTTTCTGCGCCTTCGCGACCATCTGCCCACCGAAGGCCGGCTGTCGCGGATTTTCTACGTGCCCCTTGCCAAAGGCCAGGTGAAAACCGCCATCCGCAGAAGCCGGATCGTCACCACGGTGCGGGAAATGTTCCCGAATCTGTTCGCTCAGATTAAGCAGTACCGCGGATAATCGGCGGCTGCTCATCTGCCATATGAGATAAACGAAACTGCATCCCCAGGCGGATGCTGCTGACAGAGGTATCTTTCATGAATATCTGCATGGTTGTGGCAACTCACAAAGAATATGAAATGCCCATCGAGCCGTCGTACCTTCCTCTTCAGGTGGGGGCGACCGGCAAGGAAGATTTCGGCTACGCCCGGGACGATACCGGGGAAAACATCTCCGAAAAGAATCCCTGCTACTGCGAGCTGACGGGCCTGTACTGGGCATGGAAAAATCCCGAACTGTGCCATCCCGAATCTTTTGACGGGCCGGCGGACGCCGTGGGCCTGGTGCATTACCGGCGGCACTTTACCCAGGTTCCCCGCCGGGAGCGGAAGAAAAACGCGCTGATCTACAGCGTGCTGACCAAAGAGCAGGCGGAGGAGATTTTAAACCGGGCGGATGTCATCGTTCCGAAGGAGCGAAACTACATTATCGAAACCCTTTACAGTCATTACGCCCATTCCCATGACGGTCGCCATCTGGATCTGGCCAAAGAGATCATTGCCGCCCGGTGTCCGGAGTATCTGCCGGCGGTGGAGACGGTGTATGCCCGCACCTGGGGATACATGTTCAACATGCTCATAACCCGCCGCGAAACGTTAGATGCCTACTGCAGCTGGCTGTTTCCCCTTTTAGGGGAACTGGAAGAGCGGCTGGCGGCGGAGCCCGGGACCGGGGATTTAAGTGCCTTTGACCAGCGGCTGTACGGACGCGTCAGCGAGATCCTGTTTAACGTGTGGCTGAAAAAACAGCAGGAAAGCGGTCTCGTGGCGGAAGCCGTTCCGTGGATGTCCATCGAGCCGGTAAACTGGCTGAAAAAAGGCAGCGCTTTTCTGGCGGCAAAGTTTCTGGGAAAGAAGTACGGGGGCAGCTTTTGAAAATCAGTGTGATAACTCCGTTTTACCGGGGAAATGATTATCTGAAGGATCTGGGGGCGAATCTGTCCATGGCCGTGTCTTTTCTGGACAGCGAAGACGCCCTGGAGTGGATCCTTGTAAACGACAGTCCGGATACGCCGGTGGATGAGACGAAGATCACGTCGTTAGCAAGCGAGCGGTTTTCCATCCGCGTACTGGATAACGAAATCAACAGCGGCATTCATGCGTCCCGGATTCGGGGCCTTTCCGCCTCGGAGGGGGACTGGATTCTGTTTCTGGATCAGGATGACGCCATTGCGCCGGAAGCGCTGATGCAGTGGGCATATGCAGTGCGCAAAAACGGCGGAGCATCGGATACCCTGCGTAAAAGCAGCGGCACGCCGGACGCCGTGGTATGCAATGCCCGTCTGATGCAGAAGGACGGCAGCGCCCTGCTGTGGTTTCGCACGGAGGAACACAAGCAACTGCTGAATGATTTTGACACCTGGATTTCGGTGGGAACCCAGATCATTTCGCCGGGGCAGGTGCTGATTCGAAAGGATGCGATTCCCGCGGCCTGGACGGCGCGTGTCCTACAGGTCAACGGCAGCGACGACTACTATCTGTGGCTTCTGATGCTGGCGGAGGAACGGCACTTTGCGTATCTGGATGCGCCCCTTTACACCCACCGTTACACCGGAAGCAACCTGTCGGAGGATACCAGGCGGACCGACGATTCCGCCTATGAGTTTCTGCAGCTGCTGCAGGAGAATCCGGCTTTTCCGCCGAAAGCCTGCCGGCGGCTTTCTGAAATGATCGCCTACAAGGCGGCCTTCCGGGCGGGGGGAATCGGAACAAAACTCTGGGAGACGGCAAAGCATCCGGGACTGTTTCTGGCGAACCTGCGCTACAAGAAGGTGACGAAAACCGGGTACGGGTTTAACCGGTAAAATGGATATGACAGATATTTCGAAAAGAGCAAAAACAGCCATTCTCATGGCCACATATAACGGCGAACGCTATCTTCTTCCCATGCTGGAATCCCTGGAAGCCCAGACGGACCGGGACTGGATCTGCTTCATCCATGACGACGCTTCCAGGGACAGTACGCCGGCGCTGCTTCAGCAGTGGATTGACGAACACGGCAAAGAAGCTGGGGCG
>JAZPYY010000021.1:0-8141 GCA_045544375.1 Shuttleworthella sp. | reverse complement strand
CCTCTCCGCCCTCATCGCTCCCGCCATCGGCACTGCCGCATCCTCCGTGGGTGAATTCGTGGAGTGGGCTACCGTGCTGCAGCCCTTCTGGATGGGCATTCTGGTTTCCGTGGCCGTGGGCATCGCCCTGACCCTGCCCATTTCCTCCGCAGCAATCTGTGCGGCCTTAGGCTTAGTTGGCTTAGCCGGCGGCGCGGCCACAGCAGGCTGCTGTGCGCAGATGGTTGGCTTTGCCGTAATCTCCTTTAAGGAAAACGGCTGGGGCGGTCTGGTGTCCCAGGGCATCGGAACCTCCATGCTTCAGATGGGCAACATCGTCAAAAACCCCCGCATATGGATCGCCCCCACCTTAGCATCCGCCATCACCGGCCCCATCGCCACCTGCGTCTTCCGCATGCAGATGAACGGCGCAGCCATCTCCTCCGGAATGGGCACCTGCGGCTTTGTAGGCCCCATCGGCGTGTACTCCGGCTGGGTCAGTGACGTAGCCAACGGCGCAAAAGCCGCCATCACCCCCATGGACTGGATCGGAATGATATTGATCTGCTTCGTCCTGCCGGCGGTGTTCTCGTTAGCCATTCATGCGGTCGTGAAAAAGCTTGGATGGGTAAAAGAAGGGGACATGAAGATCTGAGCATATAAGCTGTCGTCAAAAAAGGCGGATTCCGCAAGCTTGCTTGCAGAAATCCGCCTTTATTAGACGACGCAATGGACATGAGGACGAGCCTGCGCAGCAGGCGGAAAGTCCGAATGTCCATAGAATGGCGAAAGCGCGCAGCGCGAAGCCATTCGTGGCTTATATGCGACCCTGTTTCCTCCACTGTCGCGGCGTCACCCCCGTCTGTTCCTTAAACACCTGCCCGAAATAACTCAAGGACGGATACCCCATCTGTTCCGCGATTTCAATCAGCGGCGTATCCGTCTGCTCCAGCAGCCGTTTTGCTTCCCTGATTTTGCACGTATTGGCATAGGCGGCGATGGTGGTGTGCATCTCTTTCTTAAAATGCCGGCACAGATACGAAACATTGTAATCCAAAGCGTCCGCGATTTTCGTGGGCGTTATTTTTTCGTGCAGATGTCCGTAAATATAGCGGTGCACCTTCCGGCAGAGGGCGTCCTCGGGCTGTGCTTCCCGCAGCCGGCGAACCTCCCGGGTAAAGGCCAGAAAGGATTCCGGAAACAGACGGCCATACTCCTCCGGCCGGTTGGCACGGCTGAGCCGATCCAGAAATTCTTCCAGCATGACAAAGACCAGATCCGCATCCACCCCGGCGTCGATGGCGGCTCGGGAGGCTAAAGTCATGGCGGTGGTAATGTACTGGGGATGCATGGGCGCGGGGGCTTCACGAGGCCGATCCAGGATCTGGGAGGTCTGCAGCATATCCTCAAAAGGCTCGGTCTGCCCCTGACGTACGAAGGAGAGCAGCCGCCTTTCCAGAAGATAGTCCCGGCGGTTGCGGGCTTCCCGTTCCTTTACCGGCTGGGGCGGGAAAGGCGGTTCATAGGAATAAGGGATCTGTTCAATCTGCAGATCGAAGGGGGATTCGTTGGAGAGAGGGAAAATACAGGCCAGCAGATGAATGGCCGAAAGCAGGCTATCCTGGGCGACGGGCCCGGTTTCGCGGAAATAAGCCATCAGCCGGGGAGCATCTTCCATGGAGCGCCCCATCAGTGAAACCAGCCGGCGTGCCTGGGTGGGCCGGCAGTCAAAGGGAAGAACCGGACCGAAGATTACCTGCATATCCATCTGCGGGGGCTGAATCCCGGCAAAGAGGACGTTTTCGTCCATGGACGCAAACCATACCGGCGGAAGCTTTTTGGGCAGCTGGGTCTGCAGAAACATGGGCAGATTCAGATCCGGCATCTCCCCGGCAAAGCGGCGGATCAGACTGCTGTGGGAAAACAAAGACACCTGGATGTGCGTGGCCTGATAAAACCAGCTGAGAACGGATAGGCCTTCATAAGAGGCGCGGGCTTCGAAAGGATCCATGAGATCTCCCTGCTGTGAAAGATGCGCGAATCAGTACTTTTGGCGACGTAATCAGAATATATCTTCCGTCTGAATCGTATGTCCGGCGGATAGCAGATCTCCCGCAGTTTTTGCGGGCAAAGGGCGTTTCAAGGACATGAGACGGTGTTTGTGTCAATATAGCATAGAAATACACATATAACAAGAACACATAAACAGATCTGATAGTATAATACGACCATAAAACCGGCGCGAAAAAGGGATTCGCCCGGCAACAGTGTCCGGCGGTGTCGAGAGCCGGAGAAGAGTTGAATTGCTAGGAGGGAAATATGGCAAACAAAACGGTAGGAAAGATGCTGGCCTTCGGGCTTGCAGCAATGACAGCCGCATCCATGCTGCTTGCAGGCTGCGGCGGCAGCGACAGCAGCGCTCCGGCGGCGGACACCCAGGAGCCGGCGGCGGAAACCACGGAATCTGCAGACACCCAGGAAGCGGATACCGAGACCGAAACCGAAGCTGCTGAAGTCGAAGAGACCACAGAGCCGGCGGAGGCCGTGCTTGGCGACAACAACGGCAGCACCGAATTTACCTGGACCGTGCCCATGCCGGATACCGAGGGCGTGGTGGACACCTGGGACGAAAGTCCGGCTGTGCTGCAGTGGCTGAAAGACTGCGGCGAAGACATCACCATCACCTGGAACGAAGCGCCCACAACGGCGGATTCCGACTTTTACAACACCCTGATCGCCACCGGCGAGTACACGGATGTGCTTCCCCTGCAGCTGCTTCCCAGCACGGCGGCTCAGCTGTATGAAGAGGGCATCGCTCTGGATCTGACGGAAGCGATCGAAACCTACATGCCCAACTACATGAAGTGGGTAGAGGAGCATCCGCAGTACAGAAACCAGATCTACCAGGAGGTGGACGGCGAAGAGCGTATGCTCAGCCTGTATGCGCTGAATGAAGTTGCCGAACCCTGGTCCGGACTGCTTTATCGCCGTGACTGGATCTTAAAGTACGGCAAGAATCCGGAAACCGGCGAGGCCTTTACCGGCGGCTGGCAGGATGAGGACAAGACCCAGTGGGAAGACGACATCGTATTCCCCAGCGGCGAAACCTATCCGGTATACATCAGCGACTGGGAGTGGATGCTTCAGATCTTCGAGGATGCGCTGAAAGCGGAAGGCGTGACTGACGGCTACGCCGTGCAGCTGAAGTCCAACGGTCATTATAATGGCCAGGGCACGTATTTCTGCGGTTTCGGCGGCTCCTTCAACGGTTACTATGAGACCCCGGACGGCGAGATCCGCCACGGCTGGACCGACGACAGCGAAGCGGCCCGCGCCTATGTGGAATGCATGGCGCACTGGTATGAGGAAGGCTGGATTGATCCCTCCTTCGATGAGCGTACCGGTGACTCCGTCTTCTTCATGATCGACCAGGCCACCGTGTTCTCCGGCAAAGTCGGCGCCTTCACCGGCCTGCTGGAATCTCAAATCGGCAACATGATGAACACCGGCAACAGCGAGCTCTTAGACGACATCTGCTGCATGTGTGCACCCCAGCCCATCAACGACGTGTACGGACCGGAATCCGTGCAGAACGTAAAGCCCTGGAGATATTTTGAGGCCGGTACCCTGCTGGGCGGCGAGAACATCATCACCGAAAAAGCTTCCAAGAAGAACATCCCTGCTCTGCTGCGTGCCATCGACTACACCTACTCCGAGGCAGGCGAAGGCCTTTCCATGATTGGCGTATCCGATGAGCAGCAGGCGGAAAACCAGTATCAGACCATGATCGATGCCGGTCTGGAAGATGGTACCTACACCCTGACCACGGATGAAAACGGCGAGCGCCTGTATGTGTACAACCCGAAATACTTTACTTCTGAGGCGGGCGCAGCCATTTCCTTAAACCGTCTGGCCATTGGTTACAACCCCAACGGCCACTATGACAAGCACGACTCCGACCTGCGCAAGGATGCGCTGGAAAAGGCCGTTCTGTACGAAGGCGGCGGCCAGGTCGATTATCTGACCAAGATTCTGCCCACCGAGCAGGCGGACGAAATGAACATGGTGGGAACCAGTGCAGGCAGCATCATGGATGTGGAAATCCCCAACTTCATCACCGGCCGCACCGAACTGACGGATGAAACCTGGGAAGCCTTCCAGAACAGCATCAAAGAACAGGGCGTAGACAGAATCACGGAGTACATCCGCGCACTGCAGTAAGCCCGCAGACACAGCATATGCTGACATGAAAATAAGACATGATATATGGCCGTCTTGTGCGGCCATATATCCCTTGGCAATTCGCCCCGCAGGATTATCGGCCTGCGGGGCGAATTCAGTTGTGGGACGGTGACCTGTCCCCGTGTCCCACATCAGTGCGGGCGGGCGGCAGATCAGAACCGTTCGCCCTCTTTATGCAAACTCTGCCCGGTATTCCCCGGGCGTTTTATTTGTATGTTCCTTAAACACCGTGCAGAAATAGCTCTGGGAGGGATATCCCAGCTGCATGGCCACATCCGTCACCGACGAGTTCGGCAGTTCCAGCAGCAGTTTTGCTTCCTCGATTTTGCATTCATTTACATAGGAAGAAATGGTTTTCCCGGTCTCTTTTTTAAAGTGGGCGCACAGGTAGGATGTGTTGTATCCCAGGGCTTCCGCCAGCACGGAGGGGGTGACCTTCTCATGGATGTGTCCGTAGATATAGCGGTGAATGCGCCGCACCAGGGAATCGTCGGACTGCACGCTGCGCACCCGGGCCACTTCCCGGGCGTAATCCAGATAGGCCCGGGGAAAGATGGAGGAATATTCCCCCGGGGTGCGGGCAGCGGTGAGTTCGTCCAGATAATTGTTCAGCATGGCGAAGGCCAGGTCGTAATCCACGCCGGCGCTGACGGCCACCCGGGATGCAACGGTCAGTGCAGTGATGATATAGGTTTTGTGCAGCGGGCTGGGGGCCACATCCGCCCGTCCGGTGAAACCGGCGAAATCCCGCAGCATCTCTTCAAAGGGCTGGGTGCGGCCGTGGCGGATATAGGCCAGCAGTTTCTGCTCCAGTTCGTAATCTCTCCGGCTCATGGGCTCGCTTTCGGGAATGGCCCGGGGCGGGAAGGGGGAAGTCCAGCTGTGATGCACCAGGGTGACGCTGTTGTCCATGGGCAGATTTAAGTTCAGCAGATGGGCATACAGGGTTATGGCAGCGCAGAACTGTTCCTCCGGGATGACGCCGCATTCATTAAAGTAGGAAAGAATCAGGTTGACGTCCGCCGGGGAGCGCCCTAAAAAGGACAGGAAGGAAAGGGCGGCCGTTCGGGTGCACTCGTAGGGAAGCACCGGACCGAAGATATGGTCCGGAAAGCCGGGACTGTGAATACCGCCCACCAGCAGGCCCTGATCTAAAATGGCGTACCAGAAGGCGGGAAGATTTTCAGGCAGATCGGCCTGCAGCATCAGCGGAAAGTTCAGGTCGCTGTTTTTTCCGCCGTAACGCTTGATGATGGCATTGTCAGAAAACAGGGTCACCTGAACGCGGGTGGCCTGCCAGAACAGCTGCATCCGGTATTCGTTTAATTCAATGGACGGTTCGGTGCGGAAAAGCATGATGACTCCCCCTTGCTTATGGACATTCGAGTGGAAAAAGGAGATTGGTTTTCGCAAAACGGCACGTGAAAACCATACGCAAAGCGAAAACCGATGGCCATTTACGAAATATAACGTAATCATACAACATTTAACGGTATCTGAAAAGAAAAAAAGAGCTATGATAAAAGCAGTTTCACGGAAGACAGTTTCAAAGAGGATTTCCGTGATCTGCACGAGGGATGCCGCAGAAGCGGCAACGATGCCTCTGAAACCGGAACAAAAGGGTAACGGCAGAAATCCGAACAGAGGCAGGCAAAATGTAAGGAGGGATATATGGCAAACAGAAAGTTACAGAAGGTTCTTGCCTTCGGCCTGGCAGCCGCCACGGCGGCTTCGCTTCTGCTTTCGGGCTGCGGCGGATCCGATAATTCCGGCAGCGCCCAGAGCGAAACGACACCGGCAGCGGAAGAGACCGGCGCGTCGGAAGAGGCAGCGGAAACGGAAACCGCAGAAGCCGAACCGACAGAAGAGAAGGAATCTGTTCATCCGGCCGTTGGCAAGGAAGGCGGCAGCACGGAGTTTAAGTATCTGATTTCCATGCCGGAAACCGATTTCCCCTTCGATTCCTGGTCTGACAGCCCGGCTATGCAGGAATGGATGGCGGACTGCGGCGAAGACATCACCTTTGAGTGGGAGGAAGCCCCGATCTCCGCGGACAGCGACTATTACAACACGCTGCTGGGTACCGGCGACTATCCGGATCTGATGAGCCCCACCCTGTTCTCCTACAACGCAGCCCAGCTGTATGATCAGGGCGTGGCACTGGACATCACCGATCTGGTGGAAGAGAACATGCCCAACTACATGAAGTGGGTGGAAGCGCATCCGGAATACCGTCCGCAGATCTACCAGAACGTGGACGGCGCAGAGCGCATCTTAAATATCCGCGCGTTCAGCGAGGTAGCCGAGCCCTGGTCATCCTATATGTACCGCCGCGACTGGATCTTAGAGTACGGCAAGAATCCCGAAACCGGCGAAGCCTTCACCGGCGGCTGGCAGGATGCGGACAAGACCGAGTGGGAAGATGACATCGTATTCCCCAGCGGCGAGACCTATCCGAAGTACATCTCCGACTGGGAGTGGATGCTTCCGATTTTTGAAGAGGCCCTGGAGGATCAGGGTGTGGAAGACGGTGCTGCGCTGACGCTGATGTACCGTGGTTATTTCAGCGGCACCAACCATCTGCTGGCCGGCTTCGGCGGAACGTACGGCGGCTGGTATGCCGATCGCGACAACGAGATCAAGTACGGCTGGACGGACGACAGCGACGCGACCCGCGCCTATGTCGAGTGCATGCATCACTGGTACGAGGAAGGCTGGATTGACCCGAGCTTCGACGAGCGCACCAACGATTCCATTTTCTTCATGATCAACCAGACAGCCGTTTTCTCCGGCAAGGTGGGCTGCATGGTAGGTCTGCTGGAATCCCAGCTGGGCAACATGATGAATAACGGCACCAGCGAGCTTTTAGAGGATGTAAACTACATGGCGGCGCCCCAGCCCATCAACGATGTGTACGGACCGGAATCCGTGCAGAATGTGGATCCCTGGCGTTACTATGAGGCCGGTTCTCTTTTAGGCGGCGAACTGGTGGTCACGGAAAAGGCAAAAGATAAAGACATCGCGGCTCTGCTTCGTGCCATGGACTATCTGTATGGCCCCGGCGGCGAGAACCTGTCCATGATCGGTGTTTCCAACGAACAGCAGGAAGAGCATCAGTATCAGATCTTAAAGGATCTGGGCTATGACGAAGGCTGCTGCACCGTAGAGACCAATGAAGACGGCGAAAAGATCTATGTGCTTAACCGCAAGATCATTGAGGACAACATGGGCGTGGCCATGTCCTTAAACCGCACCAACCTGGGCTTAAACCCCAACAGCCGTGTGGACAAGCAGAATCCGCAGCCCCTGGTAGACGCCATGGAACTGGCTGTTCTGTATCCCGGCGGCGGCGACATCACCTACCTGACGAACGTGCTGCCTCCGGAACATGCGGATGCGATGACTGCCCTGGGCACGGCTGCCGGCAGCATCCTGGATGTGTCCATTCCGGACTTCATCACCGGCCGTGTTGAGTTAAACGATGACAACTGGGAATCCTTCCAGAACAGCCTGTTAGAGCAGGGCGTGGAAGAGGTCAAGGGCTATATCCAGGAACTCCAGGAGCAGTAAAAACGAAAATCTCCGCGGAGAGAGGCCAAAAAGCGGCCGTTCATCCCGGGAGAAGAAAGACCTTCAATAACAAGCGTTCGGCCTCAAAGCGGCACGTCGTGCCCCGCAGTTCAGCAAGCGCTGATCGAGACCAGTCAACACGCGAAAAAGCCCGGAAATACGCCATTTCCGGGCTCTTTCTTTACCCAAAACTTTTTGATTTGTTTTCGCGAATTTTGACGAATTCTGACCGAAGAAAAGTAGTTAATACTGAGGGAACCGCCCTTTTTTGGGCCTCAGTAGTTAAATTTTGAGGGAATTTTTTTGAAATGAGAGAACGTAAGAAATGCGTTTGACCTCATTTTTCAGCC
>JAZPYY010000020.1:0-10418 GCA_045544375.1 Shuttleworthella sp. | reverse complement strand
TTATAAGGAGGCATTATCATGAAGTTAGTTCCTTTAGGTGACAGAGTTGTACTCAAACAGGTAGAGGCCGAAGAGACTACCAAGTCCGGCATCATCCTTACCAGCAAGGCCCAGGAAAAGCCCCAGGAAGCAGTCGTTGTGGCAGTCGGCCCCGGTGGAATGGTGGACGGCAAGGAAGTGGCCATGCAGGTCAAGGAAGGGGATAAGGTCATTTATTCCAAGTACGCAGGCAACGAGGTCAAACTCGATGGCGAAGAGTACATCATTGTAAAGCAGAGCGATATTCTCGCGATCGTTAAATAAGATCCTTAGGAGTGGAGGTTATCAATCATGGCAAAAGAGATCAAATACGGTGAAGAAGCCAGAACAGCCCTTGAGACTGGCGTGAATAAACTTGCAGATACGGTCCGCGTGACCCTTGGACCCAAAGGAAGAAACGTGGTTCTTGACAAGACCTACGGCGCTCCCATGATCACCAACGATGGTGTGACCATCGCCAAGGAGATCGAGCTTGAGGACGCTTTCGAGAACATGGGCGCCCAGCTCATCCGCGAAGTTGCTTCCAAGACCAACGACGTAGCCGGTGACGGCACCACGACCGCAACGGTCCTGGCCCAGGCTATGATCCACGAGGGTATGCGCAACCTGGCAGCAGGGGCTAACCCCATCGTACTGCGCAAGGGCATGAAGAAGGCTACGGATGCAGCCGTTGAAGCCATTGAAAAAATGAGCAGCAAGGTCAGCAGCAAGGAGCAGATCGCCAGAGTAGCAGCTGTTTCTTCCAGCGACGACAAGGTAGGCGAGATGATCGCAGACGCTATGGAGAAGGTTTCCCAGAACGGTGTTATCACCATCGAGGAATCCAAGACCATGCAGACCGAGCTGGATCTGGTGGAAGGCATGCAGTTCGACCGCGGCTATATCTCCGCTTACATGGCTACCGATATGGAGAAGATGGAAGCAGTCCTGGACGATCCCTTCATTCTCATTACCGATAAGAAGATCAGCAACATCCAGGAGATCCTTCCCCTGTTAGAGCAGATCGTTCAGTCCGGTGCCCGTCTTCTGATCATCGCCGAAGATGTGGAAGGCGAAGCCTTAACCACCCTGATCTTAAACAAGCTGCGCGGCACCTTTAACGTGGTTGCCGTTAAGGCTCCCGGCTATGGCGACCGCCGCAAGGAAATGCTTCGCGATATCGCCATTCTTACCGGCGGCGAAGTGATTTCCGACGAAGTGGGTCTGGGACTGAAGGACGCCACCATCGATCAGCTGGGCCGTGCCAAGTCCGTCAAGGTTCAGAAGGAAAACACCGTCATCGTGGACGGACTGGGCAACAAGGAAGCCATCGCTTCCCGTGTGGCTCAGATCCGCGCTCAGATCGAAGAGACCACTTCTGAGTTTGACAAAGAAAAGCTCCAGGAGCGTCTGGCCAAGCTGGCCGGCGGCGTAGCCGTCATCCGCGTGGGTGCTGCCACCGAAACCGAAATGAAGGAAAGCAAGCTGCGTATGGAAGATGCGTTAAACGCCACCCGTGCAGCTGTGGAAGAGGGCATCATCGCCGGCGGCGGTTCTGCTTACATCCATGCCGCTTCCAAGGTGGAGGAACTGGCTGCCACCTTAGAAGGCGACGAGAAGACCGGTGCCATGGTGGTCCGCAAGGCTCTGGAAGCTCCTCTGTACTATATCGTTGACAACGCTGGCCTGGAAGGCTCCGTGGTGATCAACAAGGTGAAGGAATCTCCCACAGGCACTGGCTTCGACGCCTACCATGAAGAGTATGTGGACATGGTAGAAGCCGGTATCCTGGATCCGGTAAAGGTTACCCGCACCGCGCTGCAGAATGCCACCTCCGTGGCTTCCACGCTTCTGACCACCGAATCCGTGGTGGCGGACATCAAAGAGCCTGAACCGCCCATGCCCGCCGGACAGCCGGGAATGTATTAATCCGGACCCTGCATCCGTTTACATTTCAGAAAAAATGTGATAACCTTAGAGCCGTCGGTGCGCCTGCACCGGCGGCATTTATGTGTAATTTAAATAAAAGCGGAGTTGTGTCTATGAAAATTGCAGTGCTGACAGACAGCAACAGCGGCATTACCCAGCAGGAAGCACCTGCACTGGGGGTTTCCGTTCTGCCCATGCCGTTTTACATCAACGATCAGCTGTACTATGAGGATATCGACCTGACCCAGGATGCTTTTTACGAGAAGCTGAAAAGCGGCGGACAGATCAAAACCTCCATGCCGGTGGTGGGAGACGTCATCGACCGTTTTGAAACCCTGCTGGCTGATCACGATCAGGTCATTTACATTCCCATGTCCAGCGGACTTTCTTCCTCCTGCGAAACAGCCAAAATGCTGGCGGAAGATTATGAGGGAAGAGTATTCGTGGTGGATAACCAGCGGATCTCCGTTACCCAGCGCCAGTCCGTCATGGACGCGCTGCAGCTGGCAGAAGAGGGCTTTGACGGCGCCAAAATCAAGCGGATTCTGGAAGCGGATGCCAAGAACTCCTCCATATACATCATGGTAGACACCCTGGAATACCTGAAAAAAGGCGGACGCCTGACGCCGGCCGTGGCTGCCATCGGCACCCTGCTTCGCATTAAACCCGTGCTTCAGATTCAGGGCGAAAAGCTGGATACCTTCGGAAAAGCCCGCACTGTAAAGCAGGCGAAAATGATGATGGCCGACGCCATTCGCAGCGACATTACCAAACGCTTCGGGGATCCCACCGGTGAACAGTGCATGATCGCCATGGCCCATACCCAAAGCGAAACGGAGATCGAAGCGTTTAAGGACGAAATCTTAGAGCAGTGGCCCAATCGGGAAATTGTTATCAATCCCCTGTCCTTATCCGTTTCCTGCCATATCGGCCCCGGCGCCATCGCCGTGACCGCCACACGGAAACTGTTTTCTCATCTGGAGGATTTTGTATAGGTTTTGAAATACCTTTTAACGGTAGACTCGAAAAACGCTGCGCGTTTTCCTCGTTATAGCTATCACATCTTCGATGCGCGTGTTTTTCACTTCGCGAAACCCGCGGAAACGCATGCAGGGATGACTGCCCCTGCAGGAAAGGATCAAAAATCATGGTTAAAGCTGTCGTCGGTGCTAACTGGGGTGACGAAGGAAAAGGAAAGATTACAGATACGCTGTCTGCAACGGCGGATATCATTGTCCGATTCCAGGGCGGTGCAAATGCCGGTCACACCATCGTAAATGACTACGGAAAATTTGCTCTGCACACGCTGCCTTCCGGTGTGTTTTATTCCCATACCACCAGCGTCATCGGAAACGGCGTGGCGTTAAACATTCCGGTTCTGGCCGGTGAAATCGAATCCATCGTCAACCGCGGGGTTCCCATGCCGAAGATTCTCGTATCCGATCGCTGCCAGATGGTGATGCCCTATCACATCCTGTTCGATCAGTACGAAGAGGAGCGCTTAGGCAAGAGCGCCTTCGGTTCCACCAAGTCCGGTATCGCGCCTTTCTATTCCGATAAGTACGCGAAGATCGGCTTCCAGGTCAGCGAACTGTTCATGGATGACGATGCGCTGATGGAAAAGATCGAGCGTGTTCTGACCCAGAAGAACGCTCTGCTGAAGTATCTGTATCACAAGCCCGAAATCGACGCCAAGGAGCTGTTAGAAACCCTGCACAGCTATCGGGAAATGATCTCCCCCTACGTGTGCGACGTATCCACCTTCCTGTGGAATGCCCAGAAAGAGGGCAAGACCATCCTCTTGGAAGGCCAGTTAGGCACCTTAAAGGATCCGGATCACGGCATTTATCCCATGGTCACGTCTTCCTCCACCTTAGCCGGTTACGGCGCCATCGGTGCCGGTCTGCCGCCTTATGCCATTGAGCAGGTGGTAACGGTGTGCAAGGCTTATTCCTCGGCTGTCGGCGCAGGTGCCTTTGTCAGCGAAATCTTCGGCGACGAAGCCGACGAGCTTCGCCGGCGTGGCGGTGACGGCGGCGAATTCGGCGCCACCACCGGACGTCCCCGGCGCATGGGCTGGTTTGACTGTGTGGCCAGCAAGTACGGCTGCCGTCTGCAGGGTACCACGGATGTGGCCTTTACCGTGCTGGACGTGTTAGGTTATCTGGATGAGATTCCGGTGTGTACCGCCTACGAAATCGACGGCGAACTGACCACCGAATTCCCGGTAACCCATCTGCTGGAGAAAGCCAAACCCCACCTGGTGAAACTGCCGGGCTGGAAGTGCAATATCCGGGGCATCCGCAAGTATGAAGATCTTCCGGAAAACTGCCGGAAGTATATCGAGTTCATCGAAGAGCAGATCGGCTTCCCGATCACCATGGTTTCCAACGGTCCCGGCCGCGACGATATCATTTACCGTTAATCTTGTTTGCAACAGGATAAAACCGCCGAAAAGCACATTTTGCTGCGTCCCAATCGTGGTTCGATTTCAATGTGCCTTTCTGCGAAGAATCATCCCTGAATAAAGGAGTTAAAAAATGGCTCATTTACTGGAACAGTGGCATGCCATTGCCTATAACGAAAACCAGACCCAGAAGCAGCTAAAGGATTTCTGGGACGCTTATTTCCTGAAAGAGAAGTCTGTTTACGAGCAGCTGCTGGCCGATCCGGACAACGCCGTTTCCGGAACGGTGGCCGAGCTTGCCCAGAAATATGATCTGACCCTTCTGGAGATGGCCGGATTCCTTGACGGCATCAACGACAGCTTAAAGGAAGCCAATCCCATCGACGAACTGGAAGAGGATACGGTGGTTTCCCTGGATTTTGAGAAGGAAAAGCTGTACAAAAACATGGTGGACGCCAAGGCGGACTGGCTGTACAACCTTCCCCAGTGGGAGTCCATCTATGACGAAGAAACCCGCAAGCGTCTGTATCTGGAGCAGAAAAAGTCCGGCACCATCATCAAGCCGAAGAAGATCGGCCGCAATGATCCCTGCCCCTGCGGAAGCGGAAAGAAGTATAAGAACTGCTGCGGCAGAAAAGGTGCCTGAACTGTCACTGAAATTTGAGTAATAAAATGAAAGACCTGTATGTGCGAAGCAATGAGCCATGCGCGGACGAGAAGAAAACAGCGATGCAAACTGGTTTGCATCTCTGTTTTCTTTAAGGACACACACATACGGCGAATGCCATGACAACTCGCGAACGCATGCGTTCGCGAGTTGGTCGTGCATGGCTCATGAGAAAAAATCGGATGGGCGGCAAAGCCTGCCCATCCGATCAATGCGCTGAATGCGCCCTATCACAGGAGTGCGTTTAACGTCTGATAGAAGGTGGGATAGGAAATACCGACGCATTTTCCATCGTCAATCACCGTTTCTCCCTCTGCCCCCAGGCCGGCCACAGAAAAGGCCATGGCGATCCGATGATCTGCCGCGGTGCGGATCTTTGCACCATGCAGGGGACGTCCGCCGTGGATGATCATGCCGTCCTCCGTGGCCTCCACATCCGCGCCCATGGCTGTCAGGTTTTCCGTGACTAATGCGATGCGGTCGCTTTCCTTTACCCGCAGTTCCCGGGCGTCCCGAATGATGGTTTCGCCATCAGCAAAGGCAGCTAAAACCGCGATCATGGGAAGTTCGTCAATCAGGCGGGGAATCACCGCCCCTTCCACCACTGTACCGGAAAGAGGGGAAGCCTTCACCAGAAGATCCGCCACCGGCTCACCGGAAACCGTCCGTTCGTTGAGCTGCTCAATATCCGCGCCCATGGCGGAGAGCACCTGAAGCATGCCATCCCGGGTGGGATTGGTATTCACGTTTTTCAGAAGCAGGGAAGAACCCTCCACCAACAGGCCGGCCGCCATCCAGTAGGCGGCGGAAGAGATGTCTCCGCAGACATCGATATCCAAGGCCCGCAGATCCGGTTCCGGCTGGATGATGGCACCGGAAGGCAGCCGCGTGACGTTGGCGCCGAAGGCAGAGAGCATGCGCTCGGTGTGATCTCGAGACAGGGCCGGTTCTGTCACCTGAGTGGGGCCGTCAGCATAAAGACCGGCTAGCAGAATGCAGGATTTCACCTGAGCGGAAGCCACCGGACTGTTGTAGTTAATGCCATGAAGCGGGGCAGGAGAGATCCGAAGAGGTGCACAGCCCGTGCCGGGTTCCGATACAATGGAGGCCCCCATCTGTCCTAAGGGGTCCATAATCCGTTTCATGGGGCGCCGGCACAGCGAAGCATCGCCTGTGATCCGGTAATCCTTCTGCTGACCGCACAAGATACCGCTGATGAGCCGCATGGTGGTTCCGCTGTTCATGGCGTCCAGGCTGTCGCAGGCTGACAGACCCCGCAGGCCTTTTCCGTGTACCAGCCATTCGTCCTTTGTCTGTTCAATTTCAATGCCCATGGATCGGAAACAGCCCACGGTAGCCAGGCAGTCCGCGCTTTCCAGAAGATGGCGGATGCGGGTTGTACCCTTGGCAATGGCGCCGAACATAATGGAGCGATGGGAGATGGATTTATCGGAAGGAATGTTGATTTCGCCCCGCAGCGGATGTGAAGCGGCGCATAGCGTAACGGAATCCGTCATAAAGTGAATCCTTTCAAAACGTTCAAAACATAAAAATCACAGGCTTTGAAATGCATAAGGTATTTCAAATACTCAGATGAGTTGGTCGCCAAAAGGAATGATACGCGCGCGGATCAACGCCGATGCAGGGTATAATGATGGGCCGTCAGCAGCTCAAAAGAGCGCTCTAAAGACGCTTCGTCATAGGTTTCGATGCGCAGCACCCCGTCTTCAAATTCCCGATTGTGAACAATACCGATGTTCTTCAGATTGATCTGGTGAACAGCCAGAATGGTGGCGATGGTGGCAATTCCGCCGGCTTCATCCTCCAGGTCGCAGAACAGCTCATAAATGCCGGAAAGAGCACCTGTGCCACGGGCCGGCAGAGCATCCCGGTAATCCCGGGCCTGTTCGAACAGTTTCTCCAGCTCGGTGTCATTTTCAGAAAACAGCGCCGCATCGAACCGATCCAGGGCATCTTTCATCTGGCCGATCATATCGTGCAGCTGCGCAGCGTTGCCCCGGCAGATTTCCTTCCACAGACCCGGGGAAGAGGATGCAATTCGGGTGATATCCCGGAAACCGCCGGCAGACAGATCCCGGATCATGCCTTCCTTGGTGTCGTTATCCGCTGCCACATTCACCAAAGCCGCTGCTGCCACGTGGGGCAGGTGACTGATCATGGCCGTGGCCCGGTCGTGCTCCTCGGGAGACATGGACAGAACGATCACGTCCAGAGAACGAAGGAAGCTGCAGAAGGTTTCCATTGCCTCCTCCGGGAATCCCGGCAGAGACGTAAGAATATAGTAGGCGTTTTCCAGAAGCCGGTCGGTGGCGTTCTGGTAACTGCCCTTTTCGGAACCGGCCATGGGATGTCCGCCGATGAAGTTCCGGGACAGTCCTAAGGATTCGGCGGTGTGCCAGATTTCGCCCTTGACGCTGGTGACATCCGTAATGATGGTCTCTGGCGTGATCATGCGGGAAAGTTTCCGCAGGGCTTCACAGTTGGCTTCCACCGGAGCGCACAGAAAAATAACGTCGCAGGTGGACAGCCGGCGCATGGTGGCATTGACATTCTCGGAAAGAACGCCTTCCAGATAAGCTTCGGCAATGACGGACGGCGTGCGGTTGGAAGCGACAATTTCCATATCCGACCAGATGCGGCGAAGGGTCTTCGCGATGGATCCGCCGATGAGGCCTAAGCCGTAAATCCCGATGCTTCTGTAGGGACAGGCCGAGAGAGATGTGTTTGACTGCATGAGCAGCTCCTTTCCTTTTATAAAACCAATCAGAAAATAGTATATCAGAATCCCTTCGGGATTTCCTGCGGGATTCTTGTGCAAATTGTATATGTTTCCACCTTCAAATCGATAAAATTACATAAAATTGCAAAATTCCCATTGAAGCGAACGCCGATGTTGTGTAAACTGTTTTTATGCGGGTCAGAACCGGGAAAGCAGGGATGCATACTCGGGCCTGGTCGCCATCGGATAAGCGCTTTTTATGCTTGTCCGAATTGCGGGATAAACACATCAAGTGCCTTGGGCATCGGATGTACATATCGCGCAGGATACGAACATGCCGGGGTTTTTCACCGGAATGTCCATGGGTTACATATTGTTGGGGAGGCATAACAGATGAAAGTTTACACAACTGACAAAATCCGAAATGTTGCGCTGCTTGGTCACGGCGGTTCCGGAAAAACATCTCTGGTGGAATCACTGGCATATCTGGCCGGTATGATTTCCAAACCCGGAACGGTCGCCGCAGGCAACACCATCAGTGATTATGACAAACAGGAACAGAAGAGAGGATTTTCCATCAAAACATCCATGATTCCGATTGAATGGCAGGATGTGAAGGTGAATATTCTGGATACTCCCGGCTACGCCGATTTCATTGGCGAGGTCGAGGAAGCGGTTTCCGTAGCCGACGCGGCCGTGATCGTTGTATCCGGCAAGAACGGCGTTGAAGTTGGCACCCGCCGTGCATGGGATCTGTGCGAAAAGTATCATCTGCCCCGCATGATCTTCATTACGGAAATGGATGTGGACGACGCGTCCTACCGTCAGACGGTGCAGGATCTGCAGGATCTGTATCACAAGAAAATCGCTCCGTTCCATCTGCCCATCCGTGAAAACGGCGAATTCGTGGGCTATGTCAACGTCATTCAGCAGACTGCAAAGCGCTGGAACGATAAGGGCACCGTGGATCACGTGGAAATGCCCGAGTATTCCAAAGAGAACCTTTCCATCTGCCGTGACGCGCTTCTGGAAGCCGTTGCGGAAACCAGCGAAGAGTTCATGGAGCGCTATTTTGAAGGCGATGAGTTCTCCGATGATGAAATCCGCCAGGCGCTGCGCGTGAACATCCTTGACGGTTCCATCTGCCCGGTGCTTATGGGTTCCAACCTGACCAACCGCGGCATGTATACTCTGATGGCCGACATCGTCAAGTACTTCCCGTCGCCGGATCATCGCACTGTCACCGGCATCAAGGCCAATTCCAACGAGGTCTTCGAGGCCAACTACGATTTCGCCAAGCCGAAGTCGGCCTATGTCTTTAAGACCATCGCGGATCCCTTCGTGGGCAAGTATTCCCTGATCAAGGTGAATTCCGGTGTATTAAAGACCGATGACGCCATGTACAACCAGGACAAGGGCGTGGAAGAAAAGATCGGTAAGATCTATGTGCTGACCGGTTCCAAGGCCGAAGAAGTCAAGGAACTTCACGCCGGTGATATCGGCGCGCTGTCCAAAGTCAGCGTTCAGACCACGGATACCCTTTCCACCAAGGCCAATCCCATTGTTTATGTCCGTCCCCAGATGACCAAGCCCTACTGCTACATGGCATACCGGGCTGCCACCAAGGGCGAGGAAGACAAGGTGGCCGGCGCTCTGGCCAAGATCTGCCAGGAAGATCTGACCGTGCGCACCGAGAGCGATCCCGCCAATCGCCAGAGCCTGCTGTACGGCATTTCCGAGCAGCATCTGGATATCGTGGTGGATACGGTTCTGGACAAATACAAGGTGAAAGTGGAACTTGCCAAGCCGCGGATTGCCTTCCGTGAAACCATTCTTGGCAAATCCGACGTGGAATACAAGCACAAGAAGCAGACCGGCGGTCATGGCCAGTACGGTCACGTCAAGATGAAGTTCGAGCCCTCCGGAGATCTGGAGACCCAGTATGTCTTTGAGCAGACCGTCGTGGGCGGCACCGTTCCGAAGAACTATTATCCCGCCGTTGAAAAGGGTATCGCCGAAGGCGTCGAACGCGGCCCCTTAGCCGGCTATCCGGTATATGGCATCCGCGCCAACCTGTATGACGGTTCCTATCATCCGGTGGATTCCTCCGAAGCTGCCTTCAAGACCGCTTCTTCCATGGCCTTCAAGAAGGGTATTCTGGAAGCTAAGCCGATCCTGATGGAGCCCATCGCCTCCATGCGCGTCAAAGTACGCGACGCCCAGGTGGGTGATGTCATGGGTGATCTGAACAAGCGCCGCGGACGTGTCATGGGCATGGATCCCGTGGAAGGCGGATTCCAGATCGTCAACGCCGAAATTCCGTTTGCCGCACTGTACGGCTACGGCACGCAGCTTCGCTCCATGACTGGTGGTGAAGGCACCTACGAATACGAGTTCCTTCGCTACGAGCCCTGCCCGTCCGATGTACAGCAGGAAGAAATCGACCGCAGAAAAGCGGAAGAGGAAGCGGAAGCGTAAAACCTCATTCATCTCATCCAATCACAGGCACAGGGGATTTCCCCTGTGCCTGTTTCATTTAGTATAATTTTTTCAAGTGAGAACCAGCGCCGTCGACAGCTGATATGCCACCGCGGACGGGCGCAACGCCTCGGACAAGCTAACTCCCAACTGCGACTAACGCGCTCAGGAGAGCCTTC
>JAZPYY010000019.1:0-10040 GCA_045544375.1 Shuttleworthella sp. | reverse complement strand
CTGTTTGACGAAGTGGAAAAGGCCCATCCGGACGTGTTCAACGTGCTGCTGCAGGTCTTAGACGACGGGCGGATTACCGACTCCCAGGGACGGACCGTGGACTTTAAGAATACCATTCTAATTCTGACCTCCAACATCGGCAGTCCCTATCTGCTGGAAGGCATCGACGAAAACGGAAACATCCGGGAGGATGCGGAAAATGCCGTTATGGACGCCGTGCGCGCATCCTTCCGTCCGGAGTTCTTAAACCGTCTGGACGAAATCATCATGTTCAAGCCCCTGACCCGGGACAACATCGGCAACTTCGTAAATCTGATGCTGGCTGAAGTGAACGGGCGTCTGGCGGACCGTCAGATCTCGGTGGAGCTGACGGATGCGGCGTTAACTTATGTCACGGAGCACGGCTACGATCCGGCCTACGGTGCCCGGCCCTTAAAGCGGTTCCTGCAGAAACACGTAGAAACCCTAGCCGCCCGGGCGATCCTGTCCGGCGAAGTGCATATGGGCAGCGTTATCCGTGTGGATGTGGCAGACGGTGAACTGAAGGCCCAGGTACTGGGATGACAAACGATTGCTGAAGAACGAAAGAAGTCAAAAGGGACCGTCCCTTTTGACTCCTTTCGCGTTAGTTTAGTCCCACTCTCGCCAGGGCTTCCGTCACCTTTTTAAAATCGACGGAGCAGTGCCCGTCGCTGACCTTGAGCGGAATGGTGTCTTCAAAGGTATAAATCTTATGATCCAGCGGATTCTCGTCGTCGGTAAAATCGTAGACGAGAATCTGCTTTTTCTTTGGGTCGACGATCCAGTATTCCTTCACGCCGTAGGTGCTGTAATAGTGGGCTTTGACGAACAGATCCTTGCTGCGGGTGGAGGGAGACAGCACCTCCATGACAAACAGGGGACCGCTGTTGTAGTGGCCCACGGTTTTGATGTCTTCAAAGTCGCAGATCACATAAAGATCGGGCTGGACGATGGTTTTGTTGTGCCCCGCAATCCATACATCGGAGGGGGCCAGCGCCAGGGCGCAGGGCTTTTTGCAGGCATCGATGCAGGCATGGATCTGCAGACTGACTTCGAAAACGATGGTCTGGTGCTGAAAGGAGGGTGCGGCCATATCGTACAGAACGCCATCGAACAGTTCCGTGCGCACTTCTTCCGGCAGCAGATCCCGGTCCTCCGCCGTGTATTCGCCCTGACGTTTGTGGGGTAGTAATGGATAGACCTCATTGGGGGCGGGCAGTGGCCGCAGGTCTTCGTCTGGGTCATGCATGCGTCTTAGGACGGAGGTGCCTTCCGCTCTGGTGTAGGAGGTCACAGGCGATTTCGCCAGCAGCATGGGCCAGGTGTCCGGGTGCTCGTCTGCAAGAATGCGCACCTGGGAATCATAGGCCGGATAGGCGGCATTCAGTACCTGTTCCATCGCCTGAACCGTTTCGTACCGGGGATTTTTCGTGATGCCGGAGAGCACCTTCTGAACGGTACTCAAAGGCACCCCGGAGCGCTCGGAAAGGGTTTCGTAGGTGTAGCCAAGTTCTTTTCTTTTCTTCTGCATTTCTTCAATGGTCATAGAGACTCCTTTCCAGTAAAGGCTTGTTGAATAACAGGATTATACCATATATGGAAAGAAAGAACAATCCAATTATGGATAGTCTTGCCGGACTGAAAATAATCCGAAATGGATTTGGAAAATCACTTGTTAGGGGAACCTAACTGTGATATAGTACAACCGATATCAGACTTTACAAACGAACTGTATGGATCAGGAGGATCATATGGCAGGCGACAGTTTTCTCGAAGTGCATCAGATTTTTAAGGCCTACGGTTCCGGCGACAGTCGGCAGGAGGTTTTGCGCGATAAGGCCTGAGCAGGCGCGCGTGCTCGCACGTGAAGCATGCGATGGCCAACGTACATCGAGCGCGATAGCGCGAGATGTGCGCTTCGCGCGAATCGGATGGGCGGCAAAGCCTGCCCATCCGATCGGCACCCGGTTTTCCGTCAGGAAAGGGGAATTCTGCGTGCTGTTGGGCCCGTCGGGTTCCGGCAAATCCACGCTGTTAAACATCATCGGCGGCATTGACCGGGCGGACGACGGCTACATCTCCATTGCCGGCGACAAACTGCGGGACATGAATGAAAAGGCTCTGACCCAGTACCGCCGCCGGCATCTGGGCTATGTATTCCAACTGTACAACCTGATTCCGAACCTGACGGTGCAGGAAAATATCGAGGTGGGGGCCTATCTGTCGGATCAGCCCCTTCCCATGGACGACCTGCTGCACACCCTGGGCCTGTACGATCATCGGAACAAGCTGCCCAACCAGCTGTCCGGCGGACAGCAGCAGCGTACCTCCATCGGCCGGGCCATTGTCAAGAATCCGGATATCCTGTTGTGCGACGAACCCACGGGCGCGTTGGATTACACCACGTCCAAGGAGATTCTTGCCCTGATTGAAGATGTGAACCGCACCTACGGAAACACGGTCATCATGGTTACCCACAACGAGGCCATTTCCCAGATGGCGGATCACACGGTCAAACTTCGGGACGGCCGGGTGCGGAAGGATGTGTTCAATACAGAAAAGATTCACGCCATGGATCTGGAGTGGTAGCGGAGAAATACAAGTTATGAAAAACCCATTGCGAAAACGCATTCCCCGGGAACTGGCCGCGGAATGGAAAAAATATCTGTCCCTGTTTCTGTTAATGATGCTGACCATCGGTTTCGTGGCCGGCATGTTCGTGGCCAACGACAGCATGGAACTGGCGGCGGCGGAGGCTTTTGAGAAATACGATATCGAGGACGGCCATTTTACCCTGGCCGAGGAAGCGGCGGACAGTCTCGTGACATGCTCCCACCACCTAAGAGGTGGGGGCTTCCCGCTCAATAGCCCTAACGGGCTAAGTATCAACGGGCTATCCCCGTGTGCCCCACGGTTCTTTTTCTGTGCTATGCGGACAGTATCCGCATCCCTTCGTTCCTGATATTCACTGCTGCGTTCACGTCCCTGTCATGGCTGGCACCACATTCGGGACATACCCATTTCCTGACAGAAAGATCTTTCGTCAACGGATTCCTGTATCCACAGCAGGAACACAGCTGGCTGCTCGCGAACGTCTTCCCTACTTTGATCAGTCTCTTGCCCTGCGCCTCCAGCTTGTATTCAAGGAACCCCGTGAACAGCCCCCATCCGTTGTCCGCAACAGATTTCCCGTAATGCATGCTCTGTGACATCGCCTTCATATTCAGGTCTTCTATGCATACGCAGTCATAGGCATTGGTTATCTGCCTCGATTTCTTGTGCAGGAAGTCCCTTCGCTGATCCGCGATTTTCCCATGCAGCCTTCCGACTCTTCTCCGCTGTTTCTCCCGATTCTTCGATCCTTTCTGCATCTTTGACAGCTTCCGCTGTTCCCTTCCCAGCTTTTCTTCCGTCTTCCGGTAATACCTCGGATAATCCGCTCTTTCACCGTTGCTCGATACGTACAGCTCATGCATCGAGAAGTCCAGCCCGAGGTATGTCCGCGGTTCGACAGGTGCTGCCTGCTCTTCGTACTCATATAAGATGCTCGCGTAATAGTTCCCGTTTGCGCTCTGGCTTACCGTCACAGATTTCAGTTTATATCTTTCCGGGATCTCCCGGTGCTGCTTTATTTTTACCTGCCCGGCTTTCGGGAGCTTCAGTTTCCCGTCTCCCAGTGCGATATTCCCATTTACGTAATTCGTGGTATAGGAGGGCCTGGTCGTCTTCTTTCGTTTGTACTGCGGAAATCCTGACGCCGGGTTCTCAAAAAAGTTCTTATATGCCGCCTGCAGGTGAAGCTGCGCGTTCGCAAGCGCCAGAGAATCCACTTCTTTAAGCCACGGATACTCCCCCTTGTACTGCGCCGGCGTATTGTGCAGTGTCTTTTTCGTTTTGTTGTAATAATCTATCTTGTCGGACAGCATCCGGTTATAGATGAAACGGACGCAGCCGAACGTCCGTGCGAACAGGTCCCGCTGTTCTTTATTCGGATATATTCTGAACAGGAACGCTTTGTTTGCCATGTCACTGCTTTCTCCGGCCTTTGTTTTTTTCTCCCTGTGTCTCAATATACTGTTTGATGACTTCGAGCGGCGCGCCGCCTGTCGAGATCAGGCAGAAGCTCTGGCTCCAGAAATACTCTTTCCAGAGCTTTTCCCGTATTTCCGGGAACTCTTTTTTGATCAGCCGGCTGCTGGCGCTTTTATAGGCATTGATGAACTTACTGATCTGGGTGTTCGGATGTGCCCTGAATAAGATATGGACATGGTCTTTGTCGTGGTTCCACTCCTCCAGGGTGATGTTATACCCCGGGGCGATATACTCAAAGATCTCTTTTGCCCGGTCAGAAATACTGTCGTCAAAGACTTTTCGTCGATATTTTACAACAAGGACCAGGTGATAATGAAGAAGGAATACTGAATGAGCATTATTATCTAATTGCACTATAATTACGCCCTTTCATGATAATTCGACTGAGTTTATTATAACACGAATGAGGTCAAAAATCAAACCCAAAAGGCAATTCATCCCCCACCTGTAGAGAAGGGGGAATTCTTGCTAAGTTTAGTTAAAGGATTCCCCGCGGGCTGGAAGTCCGCGTCAGGATTCATTTTGCAGCACAGCGGAAGCCTTCCGCTGAGTTTGGGCATATATGCCGTTTTTCGCGTTTTGTCACCCAATGGCAAATTTTTGAATTGGGTGGCAGAACGCTTTTTTCTTGCTATACGCCCAAAAGCGCCAAAGCAAGCAGGTGAGGTGGCTGCTTTAGGCCAGCGATGATGTGCAGGCAGTTGTTTTTATCTTCCCCGCGGGCTGATCGCCCGCGTCAAACCCGTATTCCTAGCAAATGTGCATAAGCACATAATACCGAATATGTGCAGGTTTCCTAAAACGAAAAAAATGGAAATTCAGGCATTGACTTTCTCGGTACATGCGCTATAATGTGCATAAGCACACAAGAAAAAAACACGAAAACACGGTGAATTAACAACAAATGCATTTTCAAGATGTGCACAAGCACAGCAAAACCATTAAAGCACACAACAGCACACTGCTTCAGAGCAAACAAAACAAAGAGGAGGGAACAAAAATGAGTTTACGGAAGAATGGTTTGGCTATGGGACTGGCCATGCTGATCGGCGTTTCAACCCTGATCGCCGGCTGCGGCAGCAGCTCCAACAACAGCACAGCGCCTGCAGCGAATGACAACACAGCGTCTACAGAAGAAACCAGCAAGGCATCTGAAGAAACCGCCGCAGCAGAAACGACGGAAGAGACCGCCACTGAAGAAGAAGCCCCGGTGGGTGAGACGGAAGAGTTCTCCTACCTGCTTTCCCCGGGTGTAGACACCACTTTCTTTGACGACTACAACGACTTCCCCACCGTGAAATATTTCCTTTCCAAGGTGTGGGATGTGGACGGCACCAAGAAGACCTTAAATGTGGACTTCATCATTCCGCCGGCAGGTTCCGAGCAGGACAATTTAAACACCCTGCTGGCCACGGGCGAATATCCGGATGTGATGGCCTTAGCTGCCTGCTCCGAATCCGTCAGCTCTCTGTATGATCAGGGCATCTTAGTAGACCTGACCGGGTATGTGGAAAAGTACATGCCCAACTATCTGGCCTACCTTAAGGAGCATCCGGAAATGGACAGCCAGGTTCGCACCGACGGCAAGATCCTGTCCCTGTATTTCTTAAGCGATACGCCGGATCCGGCCTGGGGCGGTTACATGTATCGCCGTGACTGGATCGTCAAATACGGCAAGAATCCGGAAACCGGCGCCTCATTCACCGGCGGCTGGAAAGACGATGCGCAGACCGAATGGGAAGATGATGTGGTGTTCCCCAGCGGCAATACGGATCCCATCTATATCAGCGACTGGGAGTGGATGTTCGATATCTTTGCGACGGCTCTTTCCGAGCAGGGCGTAACTGACGGCTATGCGTTCCAGAACTACTACATGGGATACGAGCCCACCGGTGACTTAACCAGCAGCTTCGGCGGCGGCATGATGGGTACCTACTTAAAGGACGGCAAGGCTTACAGCGGTTATGCAAATGACCACGCCCGCGCTTTCCTGACCTGCATGAACAACTGGTATGAAAAGGGCTGGATGAACCAGAACTTTGAAGAGAACTCCGCAGATTCCACCTGGTTCATGGTAGATACAGCCACTGTCTACAGCGGCAAGGTTGGTATGTGGTACGGCTTAGTCAGCCAGCAGGGCGCTGGTATGGATGCAGACGATGCTCTGACCGACGGCATCTGCGTGTTCGCTGCGTCTCAGCCCATCAACGACATTTACGGAACCGAAGAAGATCAGAACGTGGAACCGGATGCTTACTACGAGTCCTCCCTGGCTGTGAAGGGCATCGGCATCACGGACAAGGCTGCAGCGAAGGAAGATTTCCCCTACCTGCTGACCGCATTAAACTTCATGTATGAAAAAGGCAACAACATCCGCAACGGCTTCTCCCGTGAACAGCAGGAAGAACTGCAGGATCCCTTCTACATCGAGCATGGTCTTGAAGACGGTGCCTGGTGGATCGAAACCAACGAAGACGGCGAAGAGATCATGTACCTGAATCCGGCCAGAGACTATGAAACCGGCCTTTCCGATGCTTCCGCCATGGTGCGTGTAGTTGGCCGCGGCGCCGGCAGCAAGGGCGTTGACTACGGCCGCAGCGAGCTGGAGCAGCACAACATGGATCAGC
Organism: Shuttleworthella sp.; assembly: GCA_045544375.1. Classification (GTDB taxonomy): domain Bacteria; phylum Bacillota; class Clostridia; order Lachnospirales; family Lachnospiraceae; genus Shuttleworthia. Next base: position 3,300 of record JAZPYY010000019.1, on the reverse strand, counting down.
TGATGCGCTATCAGGCATCCGCTTACCTGATTGCTTCTCCCATCGCGGATCAGCTGACCAGTGAGCAGAGCGCAGAGTGGGCTCTGACCGGTTCCAACCTGACCACCTATCTTGCCCAGGCTGTTCCGGACTTTGTAACGGGCCGCAAGGACATCGAAAGCGATGCTGACTGGCAGGCATACATTGACGGACTGGAAGAGATCCACGCGGATCAGTACACCGAGTTCATCAACGAGATCATCGAGGCTGGCGAGGAATAAATCCACGCGGAAAAGCATCAGGCGTCCCGGCAGATCCGGGGCGCCTGTTTTAAAGAGGTGATGCACTTTGCGGCAGACAGAGGTATAATGAAAGGTGTGTTTATGCACAGCATAGGTTTTGCAGCATGAATGGGGTTCGAATGAAACAGCCACGTACAGCAACCATCGCCGACATTGTACGGGAAACCGGCATTTCCAGAGGCACGGTAGACCGGGTTCTGCACAACCGGGGAAAAGTCTCCCCCGAGAAAGAAGAACTGATCCGCCGCTGCGCCGAGGAAATGGGATACAAGGTCAGCATTGCCACGAAGAGCCTGGCGGTCCGCAAGCAGGCACTGAAAATCGGCTTCTGCTATTTCAGCGGCGAAGGTGCGCTTTTCTTTCAGGAAGCGGCCCGGGCGGCGGAAGAATACGCGGAACGGCTGATGGAGTACAACGTAAACGTGATTTTCTATGCCTTTGAGTGGCTGGATCCGAAGACGAATGAGCCGCTGTACCGCCAGATGTCGGAGGACGGCTTGGACGGCTGTGTTACCGTTGGCCTGCTGGCAGACCAGTACAGCCAGTACGCAGAAGAACACAAAATCACGGTTCCGCCCTGCATCACCTACAATATCCGCGCCTCGAAAACCGATCACGTCATCGCCCACGTGGGCTGCGATTACGAACAGTCCGGCCGGATGGCCTGCGGACTGGCGGCCATGATCCTTCAGGAGAAGGGCAATGTGGGCATTGTCAGTTCCTGGCTGGAGGACGCGGAAAGCTACAAGCTGCGGGTCAAGGGATTCCGTGAGGAAATGGAAGCGGTATATCCGGAACTGCAGATCGCAGACACCTACGTTCAGGGCGATCGGCAGGATATGTTCGACTTTTATCTTTCCGTTGAAAAGATGCTGTCGGAGCACCCGGAAATCGACGTGATCTACCTGGTGAACCCCGGCGATTATTCCGTATGCCGGGCCATGATCAAAAGCAGCAGCGGCCGGCGGATACCGGTGATCACCAACGACATGTCCACGGATGAGCAGGCCCAGATGATCCGAAAGGGAGAAATCACCGCGGCGGTCTGCCAGAATCCGGGATATCAGGGAACCAAGCCCCTGGAGCTGATGTTCCATTATCTGGCGCTGGAAGAAGAGCCGGAGAAGGAAAATCGGGATGATCTGATCATTCGCATTCGGCAGAACGTGTAGCCATTCAAGAAAGAGAAAGCGCATGATTCCCTGCATTCATAACATAAAGAAAACGAGTGATGTTTGCCATATTCCTTCGACTGCTGTGATTTCCGGTCTTCCGGCGGCGGAGGCAGAGGTGTTTGTTTCGCGCATGCACCGTCTTCCGGGCAGAGCGGATTTTGTGCTGGCACCGGAGGGGACCGAGGGCGCATTTGTTATTTCGGTCAGCCTGCGGAATGATGATGCGACAGGCGCGGAGGGTTACCGCCTTCTCATCGCGCCGGATCACATTGAAATCGATGCGGCGGATCGCTGCGGTGCCATCTGGGCGTTAACCACGCTGTTTGAGCTGCTGCGGGAAAACGGCGGCGAATCCCTTCCCTGCGGGGAAATGACGGACGCTCCCGATCTGCACTGGCGCGGCTTTCTGCTGGATTCCTGCCGGCATTTCTTTCCGGTGGATACCGTAAAAAGCATGATTGAGCAGTGTTCTCTGCGCAAGCTGAACCGGCTGCACTGGCATCTGTCCGACGACCAGGGCTTCCGGATCGAAAGTCATCGATTCCCGAACCTGAACAGCCACGGATCCTGGTGGATCAATCCGGATGGCAGCACCTATGGCGGCTTCTATACCCAGGACGAGATCAAAGACATTGTGGCTTTTGCCCAGGTTCGCGGGGTGGAGATCGTCCCCGAAATCGACATGCCCGGCCATGTGACGGCCATGGTTTCATCCTATCCTGAAATCAGCTGCTCTGAAGAGCCGGTGGAGATTCCCTCCCAGGGCGGTATCCATCCTCGGATTCTCTGTGCGGGTAAGGACAGCTCCGTGCAGTTTGCGAAGGATCTGATCGACGAGGTTCTGCCGCTGTTTCCCTTCCCCTATTTCCATATCGGCGGCGACGAGGCGCCCAAGGATGAGTGGAAAAAGTGTCCTCATTGCCAGGCACGGATGCGGGCACTAGGTCTGGACGATGAAGAACAGCTGCAGGCCTGGTTTACGGAGCGCCTGACAGAGCACCTGGAAAGCCGGGGCAAAACGGCCATCGCCTGGAATGAGGTGTTAAAATCCGGTCAGGTGGGCGAGAAAACCGTGGTGCAGTACTGGGCCGAGGAAGGCGAGGAAGATAACTACTGCGGCGCGGCGTTCGATACCGGGCGCAAATGTGTCTATTCCAACAGCGAGTATCTGTATCTGGATTCCATTCCCGCTCTGCTTCCCCTGCGCAAAGTCTATCGGGTGCATCCGGTGGTCAAGGCCGGAACCACGGTACCGGCAGACAGCCTGCTGGGGATGGAATGTCCCCTGTGGGCCGAAATGATCGCAACCAAGGAACGGCTGGAGCAGATGGCCTTTCCGCGGATTTTCGCCATGGCGCAGCAGGCCTGGGGAAATGCTCCGGATTACGAGGATTTCCGGGATCTGGTGGAGACTGAGATGTCGGCCCTGGATGCGGATGGCATCGCCCACTTTACCATGGAAGAAGCGGATGTCAGCGGACAGGCGCAGCTGGATGCGGTAAAGGCTTCCTGGAAACCCATGATCGATGGGGTGCTTTCCATGGGGGACGCGGCAAAGGGGTATCTTCCCATTTTTTACCGCCTGCTTCATTCCAAACTGGCAGATCAGTTTTCGGAAGCAGTGCTGGCAGACTGGTTTAAGGAACTGGGATTGTAAAACTTTACGGGCCGGCACCAAAGATGCAGATTTTGTAAAACAGAGGGTGAAGAGATTGATGCAATCTCTAAAATGAGCCGGGGTCAGGCAGGCGTGTCCGAATGACCCCGGCTCATACTTCATTTGAGCGATAAGGCCGGAGAATACGTGCATGCTTGCATGCGAAGTATTCGAAGGCCAACGTACA
>JAZPYY010000018.1:0-14452 GCA_045544375.1 Shuttleworthella sp. | reverse complement strand
TCCCCTGTCCCACCTACCTGTATCCCCGCATACGTTGCAAATACTAGATTTTCAAGATCATGCTCCAGATCAGTATCGCCGGTATGGAGCACAGCGTAGAGAAGATCACCAGCCGGGTGGCGAAGTGCGGATCCCGGTCGTATTTCACCGCCAGCATGCTGGTGGTGGCCGCTGCCGGCATGGCGGCAAGCAAGGTTGATACACCGCGCACCAGGGGGCTGACAGGCAGCAGGCCTAAGATCAGGTACAGGATCAGCGGCACAATCACCAGTCGATGGATGGTGTAGTAAATCACCTCCCGGTCCACCAACGTGGGCAGATCGATTTCGGAAAGAATCATGCCGATCACCAGCATGGACAGAGCCGTGTTGCAGCGGCCTAATGTCTGCACCGGTGTCATGATCACCGCCGGGAGTTCAATCCCGCCGGCCATCAGAATGATGCCAATGGCACAGGCGATGATGCAGGGGTGAGTCAGGACTTTTTTCAGAAGCTGTCGGTTGGATACGGCAGCTTCTCCCTGCCCTGAAGCCTGCTGCATACCCGGGCGGCTGGAGTACATGCGGATGCCCTCCGACCACATCATGATGCGCTGGGGAATCAGGTAGATGCTGGCAAGGGCCAGCCCCGCCGCGCCGAACACGCCTTCCGCAATGGGGTTCCCCAGAAATCCTGCATTGGAGCTGATCATGGCATAGGCCACGTTGACGTGATGATCCGGATTGTCCTTCTTAAACAGCACTTTTCCATACACCACCATGGAGGCCTGCAAGGCAATGGAGATCAGAAGGATCGCCATGCCGTCCCGAACCATGTCCGGTCCTAAGTCCACCGCAAAGCTGTTCACGATATTGCAGGGCAGCACCACGTTGATGACCAGATCCGTAATATTCTTCTGTCCTTCCGTACCGATCAGGTGAATCCGTTTCAGCAGAAAACCCACCGCGATCAGGGAAAAAATCGTCACCTGTAATGTCAGTAATTCCATCGTGTATCCTTCTTTATTGCCGGTCTTTTCAAAATAAACTATAATGCGGATATGGTTTAAGGAGGTCCCCGTATGGTTTCCAATCTTGAATACTACCGCACCTTTTTCTATGTGGCAAGCACCGGCAGTTTCTCCGGCGCGGCCAATGCGCTGTGTGTCAGCCAGTCCGCCGTCAGCCAGTCCGTTCGAAAGCTGGAAGCGGAACTGGGCTGCACCCTGTTTGAACGCACCACCCGGCAGCTGCATCTGACCGCCGCCGGCCGGGCGCTGTTTGAGCGGGTCCGGGATTCTGCGCAATCGCTTTTTGAAGGCGAGCAGGCCGTTTCCCGCATTCTGGAAACCCAGTCCCGTCAGCTGTCCATCGGCGCCACGGAAACATCCGTCCGCTATTATCTGCCGGATATTCTGCGTTCCTTCTCGGAAAAGCATCCCCAGGTGCGCATTACCTTCACCGGAACCACCACCGAAGATCTCTGCCGGATGCTCTCGGAGGGGCGCATTGAACTGGCGCTGCTCATCTCCCCGGTACCGGCGGATCCCTCCTTTGATCTGGTTCCCCTGTGGGAATTCCAGGATCTTCCCGTGGCCGCATCCGCTTCGCCCTGGGCCGCGTCTGATGCGCTGACTCCGGAACAGCTGGCGGCAAAACCGCTGATCACGGTCTCCGCGAAAAACCAGGTGCGCCGTCTGTTTGACGAATGGTTCATCCGGGAAGGACAACTTCTCGCCCCCTCCTGCACCGTGCAGACCATGAGTCAGGTGCTGCCCTTAGTCTATGCAGGTCTGGGCATTGGTTTCGTGCCGGAAATGGCGGCTGCCGAAGGCATTGAAAAAGGAGACCTGTCCGTGGTTCCCACCACAAGTCTCCCTCCAAAACGCATTGTTTATCTGGCAACCAGCGGGAAGGAAAACCTCTCCGACGCGGCGGTTTCTTTCATCCGCGAAATCACGGCGTAACGCCCAGCTGGGAAAGCATATCCTTCATCAGCGCCGTCCAGGTATTATGTCCGGCCACATTTAAGTGAATCTGATCCATGCGGAAATAATCCCGGCGGAAATACCGTCCGTCCGGCGTGACGCAGTCGGCTTCACCTTCCGCGGCCAGCATCACATCCGTGGCGTCCATGAAATGCAGACGGGGATGAGATTCGCACATCTCCTTTAAGAACTGATTGGTGCGGTCCGTATCCGGCCAGAACTGCTGGCGTCCGGGCAGAGGAAGTCCGCTCATGACCACCAGTTCGGTCTGGAGAAGTTTCTCCAGAAACATGCCGTACATCTTCTTTTTATTCTCTAAAATCTGCTCCGGCGTCATGCCCTCCGCCAGATCGTTGGATCCGGTCTGGAAGAACACCACCTTGGGCGCGTAGGGATACAGCAGCCGGTCGGCGTAGTGCATCAGGTCCACGTCCGTGCAGCCGCCCATGCCGTGGTTCTGGGCCTTATAGGGCAACATGTCCTTTTCCAGGGAATACCACAGGGTAATATTGGAGGGACCGTAAAAAACGATTCCTCCCGTGCGGCCGGCATATCTTCTCTCGATGCTGGCCACGCAGCGCTCCTTGTTTTCCGGAGTGCCCCACAGATAATGATCGTCGGAAAGATCCACATCCGGATCAAATGAGCGGGCCTCTTCTTCCGTAATCTTCTGCAGACGGGCCGCAGTCTCTCCCAGCGCCGCAAGGGCCGCGGTCATCTGTTCCTCCGTTGCGCCGCAGAGCTCCTTCAGATCTCCCAGGGTGGCCCCGCCGATCTCCTCTTTCGTCAGTTCCGCCAGTTTCGGAAGATGCTCTTCCAGCGCCTCCCGAAACATCTTCATTCCCAGCAATGCCGCTGCCGGAACCTGCGCCGCCTGATTCTCATTGTTTTTCTGGTCCATGGTTTCCCCTCTCCTTCACCTGAATTACCGTTCTGTATCTTTCCCTTCTCTACGCAGAAGATTTTTGCCTGATCCCTGCAGAAACATTTGCTTAATCCCCGCAGAAGCATTTTGCTTTCACATCAACGGCGTCATGTTTTCATACTGTCATGATACACGGTTCTCTCTTCCGCTTCAAAGGAATCTTTCTTTTTCTTTTATAAGTTCAACTAATAAATGCGCGGTTCCCTGTCACGGGAATCGCGCATACCTCGGTCTGTGAAATGATTTTTTAACCATACTGGCGTTTTGCCGAAAAGGAATCCGCCAGTGAATGACGTTTTCCCTTAGAATCCCAGAGCCGCATTCAGGTAGTCCACGTAAACATCCTGCTGCAGATCCGTAACGGTCTGGCAGTATTCTTCCCAGTCCTCGTCGCTCTCCACGTCCAGTTCGCCACGGATAAACTGGGGAATGGCCTGGTCGGTATAGGTGCTGACGTTGCTGTTGATCATGGATACCTCTGCGGACTGGTCCGCTGTCAGCATCTGCTTCACAGGACTTGTGGCAATGGAACCGGTGCTGGCGTATGCCCCCATTTCGTCCACCATATGCTGCTGCAGCTCCGTGCGGGGCCAGACTACGCCGTAGCCCACGGACAGCCCCAGCACACGCTGCATATTCGCGGCAAAGCGCAGCCCCTCATTATCGGTGTAGGTGCTGTTCAGCACATACTGCGCGGATCCGTCCTCCGCCGTTTCCACGGTATAGGTTCCGTTTTCCAGCCCGTACTCGTTATAAAGAGCACTCTGCACCTGCGCCTGCTGCTCATCGGATAATCCAAGCGAACGCAGCAGACCGCCCTCCAGGCCATACAGATAATCAAATGCAGTGAGCAGCGCTCCGATATCCTTGCCTTCCGCATTGGTGGTCAGGGCCACGCCGCCGTTGGCATTTACAATGCTGCTTCCGAAGAACACAAAGGGGTCTTTTCCCTGGCAGGATTTGTCGCCGTACACGTCGTTGATGGGCTCCCGGGCGGCATACACACACATATCAGCCATGGACGGCACGGTTTCATCAGCCAAGGCGTTTCCGCACTGGCTGGCCAGACCGAACCACATGCCCACCTTTCCGCTGTACACCGCCGGTGTATCCACGGTCCACCAGATGATGTCGCTGGCGTTTTCCTCAAAATTCTCGTTGACCCAGCCGTTTTCATACCAGTTGTGAAGGCAGGTGATGGCCGCACGGGCCTCGTCTCGCACCAGGCCGTTGACTGCCTTTCCTTCCCGGTCCAGATGAATGTTGGCAGGCTCGCCGAAACCGGTGGTAAACTCTCCGGTGCTCCAGATGCCGCCCTTGTACAGCTGGAAAGCGTAACCGTCCTCAATGCCCTCTTTCTCCAGGGCGGTCTTTAAGATGGGAATCATCCATTCCCAGTCGCTGATGTACACCGGATCCGTGTTCCCGCTGGGGAAGACCACGTCATCCTCCCACACCGTCTTTTCGGCATCCTTCCATCCGCCGGTAAAAGCCTTCCCCGTTTCCGGGTTCGTACCGTATTTGACAATCCAGTCTCTCCGGTACACGAAACCGCCCCAGGCATCGCCGTTGGAACCGTCTCCCACCGGATAGATGGCTAAAATTTTTCCATCCACCTTCATGGACTTCGCCAGATCCGGATGTTCATTCAGCCATGCGGTGTAGTTGGGCATGTACTTTTCCACTGCCTCCGTCAGATCCATGATCACGCCATCCTCATAGAGTGTCGCAATATTGGCACTGGCATAGGACAGGTCGATCACATCCTGGAATTCTCCGGTGGCCATCAGGGTGTTGAAGTTATCCCCTTCGCTGCCCGCCGGCGGCGTGACAAAATCAATCTGCACCTGCTTCTTCTGTCCGTCCACGTCCCACACGTGATCCAGCCAGTATTTCACCTGATCCAGATCCTCATATTCATCGGCGTATTCCGTTTCCACACCGGCGCCGAGAAGATAGGTGAAATTTTCCACCGCTGCCGGCGTCTCCTCCTCGGCGGTCTCTCCGTCGGCCTGGCCGGCATCCGCCTCCTTCGCGTCTGCAGACGACGTCTGGCCGTTTTCTGCCTGCGAATCTGCTGTGTTCCCACAGCCTGTCAGCAGCGCAGATACGGAAAATACCGCCGCCAGCACTGCCGCGTACCATCTGTTTTTCATCGTCCATTTCCTCCGAATAACTTTCTGCAACTAAAAAGCGGCTCACCGGAGCCGATCCTCCGATTTGCCGCTATTTTATCCGGAAGCAAAGTTTCAAATCTATCAGCAGGGTACACTTTTTTGCAGAAATGTACGCTATCTGGCAGTTTCGCCCTGCTTTCGATACTGCAGAGGCGTTACATGATATGCATCATGAAACACCCGGGAAAAATGGCTTTGTGAGGAAAACTGCAGAAGACAGCTGATTTCACTTAAGGAATAGTTTGTGTATTTCAGAAGCTGGCAGGCCCGTTCCAGCCGGATCTGACGAAGGTAATCCAAAACGGAAACTCCGGTTTCCTCCAGAAACCGCCGGGACAGCCACCGTTTCGATAAGTGGGCCTGCTCGGCGATCTCCGAAAGGGAAATCGCTTCCTGCATATGCTTCTGCATATACTCCTGACAGCCCTCAATGACAGGGGAATAGCTCTCCCGGCCGGAACGGATCTCGTTCACCCGCCGCACCAGAGTCTCCACAAGACCTGCGTAGAGGGAATCATAATTCGATCCGTCCGGCAGTTCATCCATCTGCTGGCAGTAGATATCCGTAATCGTAAACGCTTCCTCAGGACTGACACCTCCGCGGATCGCAGCTCTCGAAAAAAATGCTGCGGCCACCACAAACATATACCGTTCCTGCCGAAAGGGGTCCTTTGACATCTGACCGGCCTGTCCCTCCATGGGCCCGTCCATACAGGCAAAGGCCTCCTGGAGATCTCCCCGGGCAATGGCGTCAAACAGCGCTTCCTCATAGCTTTTCGTGGTGTGCAGATGATGTTCTTCCGCAATCTGCACCTGGGCCATCATCACGTCCCGATTCAGGGTCTTTGTTTTCGCAGAATCCGTCTTCACTCTGTGCCCCCTGTCAATATCCTGCGCCGGCATTCCCTGCGCTTGTTAGCCCCGCTGCTTTAACCGGTTCAGCCGCTCCGTCATCACGAACATCAGCACGGCAAAAATAGCCAGGTAAACCGGATACAGCCCGATGGAAACATGGTTTGCGATCCATCCGAACACCGGCGGCATCAGGGTGGTTCCGCTGTAGGCGCTGGCCATCTGGATGCCGATAATGGCCTGGGAATTTTCCGGCCCGAAATTGTCCGGCGTGGAGTGGATGATGGAGGGGTACACCGGGGCACAGCCCAGACCGAAAATGATCAGCCCCGCCAGGGGAAGGATGTCCCAGCCGGTGGGAACGAGGATACACAGAACCCCCAGCACCATGACCCCCAGCCCGATACGGATCATCTGCCGGTCGCCGAACTTATCTGCGATAAAGCCGTTGAAAAAGCGGCCCACGGTGATGCCGATGTAAAACAGGGATGCAAACCGGGCTGCGATCAAAGGATCGATCCCCCGGAATTCCACCAGGTAGCTGGATGCCCACAGGCCTGCGGTGGATTCCGCGGCGCAGTAGCCGAAGAAAGCCAGCAGGATCATGGGAACTCCGGGAATCTTTAAAGCCCCCCGCAGGCCCAGCACCGGCTTCTTTTCGCCGTTGCCGTCCTCCTCCACCACCCGGTTGCGCCGCCACAGGGACAGGGTAGCAAACAGGACAATGGTCAGGACGATCTGCAGATAGGCCACATAGCGGTATCCGCCCCGCCAGCCGGCTGCCGTGGGCAGACTGGCCGCCATGATATAGGGACTTGCCGCCGCGCCCACGCCCCAGCAGCAGTGGAGCCAGCTCATCTGACGGGAACTGTAATGCAGAGCCACATAGTTGTTTAACGCTGCGTCCACCGCCCCGGCTCCCAGACCGTAGGGAATGGCCCACAGGCAGATCTGCCACAGATGACCGGACAGGCCGAAGCCCAGCAGCGAAACCGCCGTCATGGCCACACTCACCGCGGTGACCAGGCCGGCACCAAAGCGCCGGGTCAGACGGTCAGACATCAGACTTGAGATGATGGTGCCCGCGGAAATGATCATGGAAATAATGCCGGCAAAGGCCAGAGGCGCGCCGAATTCCGAGCGCATCACCGGCCAGGCGCTGCCCAAAAGGGAATCCGGCAGGCCAAGGCTGACAAAGGCCAGATAAATGATCAGTAAAAGAAGTGAAAACATGAGGTCTCCTTACTTGCGCAGGTAAAAACGTCAACCGAATGCAGACCCCGTACGATCCTGCAGGCTGCATCCGTTGAAATAAAGCCGGCGTTTATCTTAGCCGAATTAACCGGGAAACGCAATAAAAACAGAAGGGCGTTAGCCATGCTTGACAGACTCGCGAACGCATGCGTTCATCTGAATACTTCTTTATCCTACAATCACGGAATCCTTCAGCACGATGGGTTCCGCTTCAAACCCATGGGCTGCAATCACGTCTCTGTACCATGAAACGCTCTTCTTCGGGATGCTGTTCCGGTCCGGTTTTACGGTTATGCGATGCATCCCTGCCGCCAAACAGGATATCCTCTGCGCGGTCCGCGATGTCTTCCGGCTCGTAATCCGAATCAATCTCTAATACCGGCGTGCCGTTTTCTTCGCAGTCCTCCTTAAATTCCCGGCTGCAGATAATCAGGCGTTCCAGATCCAGTTCGTCCGACTTTCGCTGTTCAATGGCACAGGCGTGTTTTTCCACGTCATCAAAATGTGCTCTCAGGTAATCCTCACTCATGACAATAAACACCGATCGGATCTGCGAAAGTTCTTCTTCCGAAAAGCTTTCCTTCCACTCCTTTGGAATGTAGCAGCCCTCCAGAATCAACTCCTGCTGATTCTCGATCGCCGTGCGGATCCATTCCGCTGCAAAAGGCCAGAGAAAATACCGCATGTCGTAATCGTCGTAAGGCGTCAGCTTCGTGCGGCCGCTGCGGATAAACGCCATTTTCATATGATCCAGGCAGACGTAGGGAACCCGGCGGCGCTCCATCAGCCGCTGCGCCATCAGCGTTTTTCCCACGTGGCTGGATCCGCCAATCAGGTAAATCATAGAAGTCTCCTTCAACCGTGGAACTACTGATCGGATGGGCAGGCTTTGCCGCCCATCCGATTCGCGCGATGCGCACATCTCGCGCTATCGTGCTCGATGTACGTTGGCCTTCGAATACTTCGCATGCAAGCATGCGCGTATTCTCCGGCCTTATCGCACAAAATTCAGGAAAAAGCCGGTGCAGTCACACCGGCTTCCTTACCATTTGAACCATCTTACGGGCGCAAGCCCAAGCCCTGGGCCGTGGATACACACCGCACATCCGGGCAGTTCGCCACCTTATCACAGATCCGCCGGCCGATGGAAATCATCCCCCTCATACACCTGACGCACCTCGTCAGCAGGAATACGGAATTCTTCATTAAAACGCACGGTGTCATCCGCCCCGGTGGTCTTGAGATACTGCAAGAGGTGCGGATCCAGCTGGGACATATCGAGGGACGCCGGATCGTATTCTTCAATCGGAATGTCCTTCACGCCGATGTCACCGAGCCGGGCAATCATCTGCTTTTTGCCCATGGTCCCGGAATTCAGATTGAAGGTAGCTCCGCTGCCGCAGCCGTTTCTTTCAGCGGCAGGCATCATCTGACGGACCCCTAACCCACCGGCTGACGAACCACCAGACTGCGCAGGTGTCCTTCATCGAGCCAGAAACTCAGGGTAAAATCAAAGTTCAGGCTGGCTTCCACGCTGCCAAAGCCCGATTCTTCATTGTAGTCATCGCTGTCGATGGTTCCGCCGAGTTCCTCGATCAGAGCCACCACCTCGTCGTGCCCGGAGTTGCAGGTCAGACCCATGCAGGAACTGGGCGTGTAATAAAAATACATGGTGACAGAGGTGACGTTCGTCTCTGCATTTACATCTAAGCTTTCCGCTTCCACAGCTACATCCACATCCGCGCCATTGGGATCGATGTGATATACCCACATCTGGTGGTCGGTGTCGTCATAATTGTCCACGCCGCTCATGCGGATGTCCAGCGCCGAAAAATCGCCGTAGGAAAGAGGTGACGTCACTTCCTGGCCGTTGATGTCAAAGACAAGAGTTCCGGTGGAAGCGTCATAGGAGCGCGTGCCGTCGGTCACGGCCGGAATGGTGGGATCAAAAGCATCCTCTTCGTAGGAATCCCATTCTTCTTCCACGTCCCATTCGTTAAAGCCCTCATCCGTTCCGGCTTCGTATTCATCCGTGCCGGCTTCATATCCATCGGAGGACGGATATCCCGCTTCTCCGCTGAGATAGGATTCCAGCTCATCTAGACTGGTCGGGAAATCTCCATCTGTGCGATGCTCCACAGCATTGGAAAACAGGGCGACCAGGCCCGCCATCAGCAGTGAGCCCAGGCCAACCACAATCGCCGCAGCGACCAGCCGCACGATCAGGGCCGACCAGCCGAAATTCTTCCGGGATTTCGTATGACCCGTGGCACCCCACACAATGTCCATGATCAGGCCCAGCACCGGGATGGCGTTTAGAATCTGCATGCCCACGAAGGAACCTAAGCCGATGGGCTCTTCCAGATTCGCCTCATATGGGCTGCTGTATGGCGTATAACCGCCATAATATCCTGTCTGATAAGGGGCCTGACCTGCCGTGCTATGATCTGCCTGATAACCGGCGTTCGGATCATAACCTGCATTTGACGTATATCCGGCATTCGGATCGCCCGGATTTACAGGAGCGCCGTTCCAGGTATCGCCGGATCCGCCGCCCTGTGGGACAGGATCTGTGCCGTTCTGCGGATTGCTGTAATAGTTGTTCTGCTCATCTGCCATTTGATTCCTCCTTCTCCATCCCTTCCGGCAGCGTATATGCCAGCTGCACTTTTCCGGCAGCATCCTTCGTCCACTCCACGTGCACCATTCCCTTCGGTGTGATCACGTCGCCGCAGGCTTCGGTCAGATGTCCGCACTGCGGCGTAATCACAGCCTTTGCAAAGCCCGGCGCCGCGGGACGCACACCCAGATAGACCGCCGGCAGCTCATAGCACATCAGAGATGCCCATGCGTGGCAATCGCTGCGGGCGTCGGTGTCGTTCTCTACACAGGTGGTCAGCTTGTCGTCTACCATCTTCCGCCACAGGTTCCAGAGGTCGTCGGTCTTTTCGTACCAGCCGGCGATTTCCAGAGCCCTAAACAGGTAGAACATGAAGGACACGGAGGACTGGGCCAGGGCCGGATTGCCCACCGTGGTCTGCAGCATGATTTTGCCTTCTTCCGGGGATACCAGTCCGGTCAGCACGGCAAAGACCTGGCAGTGCACGGAGTACTCGTCAATGCCCGGGCCATCCTGTACCAGGGTCACGCTCTCGCCCTCGGCAGTGGTGTAAGATCCCATGCAGTGGGTGCGGATGGCTTCTGCCAGCGCGCCCGCCCGGCGGCGGTAGCTTTCCGCCCGCTCGGTGCGGCCGATGAAGTCGGCGCATTCCGCGGCGTTCTGCAGTCCGTACAGATACAGCAGGCTTTCCATGGTAATGGACTTCGTGCCCTGCAGGCAGGCCATGGGCACGCCGGCAGTATCTCCCCACAGATTGCTCCAGTCGATGAATGACCAGTATTTTGTGCGCATAATCGGCCCGCCGACGGAGCCCACCACACCCAGCTCATTCAGGTTGCGGTCAAAGAAACTTAAGATGTTGTCGATGGTGTTGAAGTGATGCTCCACCAGTTCTCTGTCGCCATAGTACATCATGTGGTCATGCACCATCAGAGAATAGTAGATGGAGAATCCCGGGATGATATTGGAGCGTATGGTGGGCGCGTCGCAGTTTAAAAGGCCGTCGGGGCGCTGGGAACGGGCCAGCGCTTCCATACACTGACGGGGCAGACGGTCGTCCGCGGACAGCTGGTAGGTAAACAGGATTTGGGACCGGGAATCCATGCCATACTGCAGCTGCTCGTAGAAAGGACAGTCGAAGTAGGTTTCCATCATGCAGCGCTTTAAGGTGCGCACACAGATGTCCCAGATGGGCGCGAAAGACGGATCCGAGGCGGATACCTTCGTCTGTACGTCCAGGGGATAGCCCACAGCGCGATAGGAAAAGTCGCAGATCACCAGCGGCTCATCTGCCGTTTCCACCGTCAGCTGAATGTAGCGGAAGGTGCGGAACCAGTAGGGTTCATAGGTCTCCGGCGCTTCTGCCGTGCCGTTTCCGGCCACGGTGTAGAAGGACGTGTGTCCGAACAGTTTTCCGTTTACAGCATCTGTCCGGTCGCCCTTTTTCGGATTCTGGGGCATCATTCCGCCGCCAAAGGGACCCGGCCGATCCGGCTGGGGATAGGCGTAGCACTCAGAGCAGAGGGTGGTCACCTTCGCTCCCGCGCCGCCCGTAAAGGCGTACAGCAGATAGCCGTTTTTCTCTGCACCGGCGGAGATTTCGATTACGGTCTTTGTGTGTGCCGGAACCGTTACGCTGCCCTTTCCGGCAAGCAGGGCGTTCCACTCTTCCGCTGCCTTCGCGTTTCCACCGTCTTCCCGGACGGCCGACACTTCCTCAAAGCGGCAGTCGCTGTGGGCCATGGCCGGAATGGTGCGGGCCACGTGGTTGTAGGGCGCATCGCCGGCAGAGGTATCAAAGACCAGTTTTCCGTTGACGTCCATCCAGGCGCTGTCGTCATAGCCCACCTGCTTCCAGCCAAAGAACGCATCGGTGGCCGCCACGTCTTCCTGGATATGGATGGGCGCGGGATGCGCGTCTTCACCCAGGATGCGGATCTGGCGGTTTAAGGCGCCCTTCCATCCGGTCTTTGCCGCAAAGAGCGGCTCGGCGTCATCTTCCACAAAGAAATGCGCCGCCTCCGTGCGGATCAGGGAATCGTTGCTGTTGGGTGCCGTGGCGCTGTTGTTCGGCTCCGGATAGCGCAGCACTTCCACCGCCATCACATTTTCGCCGGCACAAAGATACGGCGCCACATCGGCGGTATCCACAAACCATTCGATGCGGTCAATCGCTTTCTGCGGACCTTCGGTCACGAAGGTTCCGTTCACATACAGCTTGTACCGGGAATCGGCGCTGAAACGCACCGTGTGCTTTTCCGGCACGGTATCTAAGGTAACGGTCTTTCGAAAATATGCGATACGGGGCTCGGCCGCATCCTCCGGCGTCCACACGGGAAGCCAGGCCCAGTTGGTCATCATTGCGCTTAAATCCATTCCCTTATTCCTTCCTCTCTCCTGACTGCTTTACTATTCACACGTATCGCGAAATCAGCCGGGACTTTGCCCCCAACATACCGATCGTACATTCATCATACCGTATCTGCTTCGGCTGTTTATCGCGAAACTCGCATTCATTGCGGAATTCTGATCTGTTATCAGGGAAGCAACCCCAGGCCCTTCGCCGTGCAGACGCATTCTACGTCTTCCCGGCCGGCCACTTTGTCGCAGATCTGATAGAACCGCTCCCAGTTGCTGGTTTCCGTTCCGAAATCAAACTCATACCCGTGGGCGAACATCAGGAAAAACAGATCCTCTTCGGAGGCATCCGCCGCAAAGAAGGCATCCAGTTTCTCAAACACGTTCTTCTGGTTGTGCCAGGCGGTCATGGGCAGATGATACAGATCCGCCGGCCGGTGGAAATCGGAGGTTCCCCCCACGGAACGGGCGTATTTGACCCCGGCATCCTTCAAATCCTGCACTGTGTGCGCACCCTCCGCCCCAAAGGCGTAGGCGAAACCGTTGATCTCGGTTTCAAAGAGTTCGGACAGATTTTTCACATCCTGCATTACACTGTGACGTGCCTGTTCCGGCGTCAGTTTTTTCAGGTTTTCGTGGCGAAGGCCGTGGGAAGCCACCTCAAAACCGGCGTACACCTGACGCACCTCATCCGCCGGAATGCGGTATTCTTCAGCGAACCGCATGATGGGATGAAATCCGCCCGGCTTGAAGTCTTCAATGGGAATATCCTTCAGTCCCAGATTCCCGATACGGCCGATCATCTGCCGCTTTCCCATAATGCCGGAATTCAGATTAAAGGTCGCGCCGATGCCGCATTTGCGGAAGTACTCGGTGATCTTCTTGTCCTGCTCCAGGCCGTCGTCAATATTCCAGCAAAAATACTTTGTCCCCATATTTTTCCCCTTTCCGTTTTATTCATACGAAGCTATGACTACAGAAAACCTTGGCAGAACAAGTGTAACGTATCCGTGGCGGGTTGAAGTAATCAGCCCTTTCTTGATCAGGCGGTCCCTGTATTTAGAAAAAGTTCCTGCCGTCATTCCTATTTTATCGCAGATATCTTTTCCCCTGATCTCATTTTCAGACATGCAGCGCAGCACATCTCTGTCCAATGAGGAAAGTGACTCCCATATCTTCCGGTATACATAATCGTCCAGCATGTCATCCAGTTTCAAAACGATCTGTTCCAGCGGCATCTCACCGGCGTACTCATAATACAGCAACCCCAATGCCTGGAACGCAAACGCATATCCCTTCGTGATCCGGGCCAGCTGCCCGGCCAGGGATGTCTCGATATCGAATACCTTCTGATACTGCTTTGTCATTTGATGAATACTTAAGGGTTCCAGGCGAATTTTGGGCGTTCGCAAAAGAAACGTCAGTGCGGGATCGTTCTGAATTGCATAGATCGAATCATATAATCCTGTCATCAAAAGAAAAACCGGGTATTCCTGACGAATCCATATTTGAAACTGACTGGCAAAGATGCGCATATTTTCATCCGCCATTACTTCATCAATGGTAACAAGCAATCTGCGATTCGCCTTTTTCAAAGCCTTCATGCCATCTTCGACGATAAGCACATCCTGTTCTCGAACATTTTGCCCATTCACCGTAACGCCAAATCCGGCCGCTGTAATGCCGAAACCCCTTTTCAGGAGTTCCGGCTGACGATTCATCTCTGCTGTGATGCGAATGCCAAGTTCCTCCATCAGATTGCGTGATGAATTCAGTTCCACGACCATCCATTCTTCCCTGGATTCAAATTCCTTGACAATCGTTGTCATAAGGACCGTTTTCCCGCTGCCGCGGACACCTTCAATGAGAAACGCCTGACTGACAGGCTGTTCTGCATCGAAGGTGCTGATCACTTCCTCTGTGTCATGGTATCTCGAAATATACTCTCCGGGCTGTCTGCCAAAACTTAACGTAAACGGATTATCTCTCTTCATGAACCGGTATCCTTTCATGTGTTTCATGAATTGCTGATTCTTTCATGATTCTTCATGAATTCTGATATTTTCATATTTCTTCATGAATTTGAAAATCTTTCATATTTCTTCATGTTTTAATCATGATACCATGCGCGCATCAAAAACACAACCGCCGCCCATCCGATTCGCGCGATGCGCATATCTCGCGCTATCGCGCTCGATGTACGTTGGCCTTCGAATACTTCGCATGCAAGCATGCACGTATTCTCCGGCCTTATCAAGTCGGATCGTAGCCATGTCGTTCTGTGGGCCAAGGAGTTGGTC
>JAZPYY010000017.1:0-4245 GCA_045544375.1 Shuttleworthella sp. | reverse complement strand
TCTTGTCATAAAAGTCCACATAGACAAACTCCGCCTCCGGAAAGACCCGGCGCAAGGTGCGCAGATGGGCTTTATCGTACCAGACGGTAGCAACAACCTTGTTAATCTTCGGCATGGGCTCCTCCTTCAGTTATTCTCATGAAATGATATGATCGCCAAAAGTACTGACTCGCGCGGCCTCGCACTCCGTGCTCCCACTATTTAAAAGTACAGTACCGCTTACGGATCTTATTATAAAGAACGATCCAGATATCGCCTATATATGTTTTCAGTTTTCTGGCTTTAAATCTGTTTTGGCTGGGCCCAAGGGGCCGGATGACAAAGGGGACAGGCACTTTTGTCATCTGTTATTTCCGAAACACCAGATAGGACACGCTGTCCTTTTCCTCTGTCCCGGATTCTGCAAAGGTCTCCCGCACATAATCCGTCACAGTAAGGCCTTCCTTTACATACAGCGTCGCAAGCCCGCCGCACATCATGCCGGCGGCATTGCCGTCCGTGATAGACGCCGCCACGGCCTCGCTGTCGATCCAGACGGTTTCCAGGGGTTCGGACATGCCCACAAACGCCATGTTTCCGATGGTTTCTACCGATGCCGGGATGTGCAGCTCTTTCACGCGGGTGGTTAAAAACGCCATGCTGCCGATGGTTTTGACCCCGCTGCCCAGCTGTACTTCTTTGATCTGGTTCGATCCGTAGAAGATGTAGTCGCCGATGCCCTCCACTGAATCCGGCACCACGACCCGCTCTAAGGACGTGCACTTTTCCATGGAGCCAAAACCCATCACTTTTAAGCCCTCGGGGAAGATGAATTCCTTCACCGTAGTGCAGCCGTACAGAGAATACTGGAAGGTTTCGGTCACCGGAATCTCTTTGCCCTCGTAGGTAAAGGACGCCGGAATGGTCACCTCCTCATCCGAGCCGGTGTAGTTCACCAGATAGCCCACCTCTTCGTAATATGCAAATACAAAGTCGCCTTCGGTGACCAGGATCGATTCGGCCTCGGGATCGTCATAGACCACCAGCTTATACCAGGACAGGGTGCCCTCCACTTCGTCGATGTTCAGGGCGCTTTCATTGTAGATTTCCAGCAGGTGATTGCACAGGTCGAAGGCAAAATCTCCCACCTCGGTGATGTCCTTGCCCAGACGGATGCGCACCATATTGACACAGCCTTCCATGGAGCGGGCGCCGATGGAGGTGACGCCCTCCTCGTACACCGCTTCCGAAATCTGCTCTGCGTAAGAGGCCCAGGGCGCTGTGGAGGTGCCCACTTCCTGGCCGATTTCCTCCGGCGCAGGGAAGCCCTTCATCCGGCCCTGGCCGGAGAACACCATCACATAGCCGCTGCCTTTTTCATACAAAGATGCGGTAACATGATCCGCTTCCGATTCGGAAACGTCCCAGGTTTCGGTGGGGTGTGATGCCATTTCTTCCTCCTGTTCTGAAGCGTCTGCGGGTTCTTCTGCGGATGCGTCTTCGGCGTCCGCAGCGGATGTGTCTTCGGATTCCGCTGCGGTTTCTGTCTCTTCCGCTGTGGCATCTGCTTCCGTTATCGCATCGGCTTCTTCTGCCACCGCGTCGGCTTCGCCCTCAGCGTTACCTGCCGTTTCCGCTTCGGTGGCCTCTTCCGCCGCCGGAGCTTCTGTGGTTTGCTTGCTGCTTCCGCATCCCGCCAGCGACCCCAGCAAAAGTGCCGCGGTCAAAAGCAGTGCCCAGGTTTTCAGCCATCGGTTCTTCATCGCTCTCCTCCTTTTTTCCTTTTCCTTCGCTCTATGCGTCATAAGGCTTGTTGTTTCCTCCGGATCGTCCCAGGCATTCTCAGGAGACAAAAGTGCCTGTCACTTTTGTCTCCCTTACCGAAACAGCAGTGCTTCGTAGTCCCTAAGCACATCCAGATGCAGGATCTTTTTCCCCTGTTCTTCGCTGACCGCCACCTGTCCGCCGTTTAAGGTTTCCACCTCCGTAAAATCAAAGGGCGGACAAAGGATGATGTCATGCACCGGCAGCGGATCGAAATAGCTGTTTAAGAAGGCGCCGCTTTCGTTCACCAGAGACAGCAGTTTTCCCCGGGATGTGTTTTTTAAGGTGACCTCCGCCATGGGGGTCAGTCCCGGGGCGATGTCAGGCACGCCCGCCAGGGAAAACAGCACGTCCTGCATCAGGTTCAGGGAATTGGCGTGTCCGTTGGTATCGTAGAAGGAAGCGATCTCGAAGGCGATGTGAATGGCGCGGCCATCGCCGTATTCGCAGACGGAAATTCCGCTCTCGGAGCTGGTCTCTAAGGTGTAACAGCATTCCGGCGGGCCGAAGGGATGCTCGGGAATCATCCGCAGATATTCCTTCGTCCCGGGCTGCTTTTCTGTCAGATATACCACGGAACCCGGCGCGATCACGGGCGAGTGCGCGCTGCGCAAAAAGACGTCCGCCTCTGCATCCATCACCTCAAAGGTGGTGCTCATGCAGTTGCTTTTCTTTTCCCGAAGCGCTGAAATCCCTAAACAATCCAGCACGCCGCTGCTGGCCGCCGGCAGTCCGGATGCCCCTTCCGCGATCAGTGTGCCGCCTTCCTGCACAAAGGCGTCCAGCACTTCGCAGGCCTTATCCGGCAGCCGGTCCGCTGAGGGAAGGATGACGGTTTTCTTCCCCGCCAGCGCCTCCACCGACACCAGCGCCTGAATACCAAGCTCATCAAAAGGAACATGGCTTTGGCACAGCGCCGTGATCCAGCCCTTTTCCGAGGGGGTCTGCATCCGGGCGTGGCCGGTGCGCAGCAGCAGCACCTCCGCCGCTGAAGTCATGCCGGTGTAAATGTCCTCATATTTCTCATGGAAGGCGAAAACCTCTTCCGTGGACGCCAGGGAAGACCGGTCTTTGTGGTCCTCCAAAAGGCCCATGATAAAATAGCTTACGATGCCGCTTTCCGAAAGGCTCTGCCAGTGGCGCAGCTTCACCAGCGCCGGGGATACGGCGGTGTCGCGATAACGGGAGCCGATGAATTCCACGCAGGCGTTGTCCACCCGGCGCTTTGGAAACACGCTTTTCATGGAGCGGATATTTTCCGGCGCCGCGTAGGGCCAGATGGGCTTCCCCACGCTGCTGGCCGCCTCGGTGCGCATGTAATCCATGCCCGTGTAGACGATGTCCGGCCGGATGGATTTGATCATGGCGTCCATCCGCTCCTTCTGGGCGTTGCTTTTGCCCTCCAGCCACATCATGTACCGGCGCACGGCCGGGTCAAAGAAATCCCGGGCTTTGGGCAGTTCCGTGCCGGTATCCTCCTGCCAGAGTTTTTGGCAGGCTGCACAGTGGCAGGGGCCGTAGATCTTTCCGTAGTAATCCGTCACCACCGGACTGGAGCCCATGTTGAAGAACACCCCGTCGAAGGGGATTTCCGTCAGCATCTCCCGGACGATGTCAAACTTCACCTTCTCCTGATATTCTCCATTGATGCAGGCGCTGACATAACCGTTCTGGCAGACGATGTCACCCTCTGCGTCCCGGTAGGCCCATTCCGGATGGGCCTCGTATACGTCCTGCCGGATCTTGGAAAAATCCGTCCGGGCGATGACCCGGATGCCCGCGGCGTGACAGGCCTCCACCACGTCCTTTAATGGGTCGCCCGCTGCAAAATCCGCCTTGGGGTGATCCACAAGCTTCGTTTCATAGCCGGCTAAAATGCCCCCGGCGTTTAACATCACCGCCGTGGCATGCAGCTTTTTCAGCTCTTCCACATAGGTTTGGGCGTTTAAGCGCCTGGGATCAATTTCCCGCAGGTTGGTCTGCACCATTCGCCAGGGATAGGTTTCCCACCAGTTGTTCATGACGTTTCCTCCCAGCTTTTTATCTTACGGTTTTTCTTTTAATAATACATTGCTCCGCCCGGTAAAACCAGAATAAACGAGCGCGGGCTGCAGATCCAAAAACCTGCAGCCGGATCAAATGCTTTCCGCTTTGGAACATTTCAACAGAATTCTGATTTTATTATAAAAAGGGCTTTTCGCCCCTGCTTTTAAATTTGGTATTATCCTGTTATTTTGAAGGTGATATTTCATCCTTTCCGTTTGCATCGCTGTTTTCTTCTCGTCCGTGCATGGCTCATTGCTTCGATCGGATGGGCAGGCTTTGCCGCCCATCCGATTCGCGCGATGCGCACATCTCGCGGCCTTGCCGCTCGATGTACGTTGGCCCTCGCATGCTTCGCGTGCGAGCACGCGCGCCTGCTCAGGCCTTATCGCGCAAAAG
>JAZPYY010000016.1:0-13912 GCA_045544375.1 Shuttleworthella sp. | reverse complement strand
TTGCTGATCTTCTTATCGGTAATCAGGATGAAGGGATCTTCCAGAACCGCTTCCATCTTGTCCATGTCGGTGGCCATGTAAGCGGAAATGTAACCGCGGTCAAACTGCATGCCTTCCACCAGCTCCAGCTCGGTCTGCATGGTCTTGGATTCTTCGATGGTGATGACACCGTCGTTGGAAACCTTTTCCATGGCATCTGCCACCATGGCGCCAACGGCTTCGTCGCCGGCGGAAATGGAAGCAACCTTGGCAATCTGATCTTTGCCGTTTACCTTCTGGGACATGGCAACGATTTCAGCAACGGCGCAGTCCGCCGCCTTCTTCATGCCCCGGCGCAGGCCGATGGGATTGGCGCCGGCAGCTAAGTTCTTCATGCCTTCCTGCACCATCGCCTGAGCAAGGATGGTGGCTGTGGTGGTACCGTCACCGGCCACATCGTTGGTCTTGGTGGCGACTTCCTTTACCAGCTGGGCGCCCATGTTTTCAAAGCGGTCTTCCAGCTCGATTTCCTTGGCGATGGTCACGCCGTCATTGGTAATCAGCGGAGCGCCGTAGGACTTGTCCAGAACCACGTTGCGGCCCTTGGGACCGATGGTTACGCGGACGGTATCCGCCAGTTTGTCAACACCCGCCTGCAGAGCCGCACGGGCTTCTGCACCGTATTTAATCTCTTTTGCCATTGGTAAGCCTTCTTTCTAACTATAAAACATCGCTGCGGCAGAAACTGTCATTGAAGAATTTCCGTCGCCTTTTAAGCACTGCCGGTGGATTATTCCACCACGGCCAGGATGTCGTCCTGACGGACGATGATGTACTCTTCGCCGTCCAGTTTCACTTCCGTGCCGGAATATTTGGAATAAATCACCTTCTGGCCAACGGAAACCTGCATCTTGACTTCTTTGCCATCCACCATTCCGCCGGGACCCACAGCGATGATTTCAGCCTGCTGGGGCTTTTCCTGGGCGGCAGACGCTAAGATGATGCCGGACTTGGTGGTTTCTTCAGCGGCCAGCTGCCGCAGAACGACTCTGTCAGATAAGGGAACTAACTTCATTTGATGCCTCCTTCTTGAATCTGTTAGCACTCAACTTGGTGGAGTGCTAACCAACTTTCCATATCATAAACCTGTTATCCGGAAAATGCAAGAGGAAACCTGATTAATTTTTCAGTTCCCGGATCTTCTGCTCGGCGGAGCTCAGCTGCTCTGAAAGCCGTCCCAGGGGCGTGTTCACGGATACGCTGCTTAAGGCCAGGGCCTTCACCACCATTTTGAAGTTTTCCTGCCGCTCTTCCGGCAGACTGCGGATATACTGCATGGCGTCGGCAATCATGCGCATGTTGCCGGCCTGGCGCAGTTCCGACAGTTTCGTGGCGCCGGCGGATTCCAGGGCCTCAAACAGATCGTCCACAAACTCCCGCCGTTCCTGATCGTTTAATCCGCTGATCCAGGCCCGCATGGTGTTTTCCACCCGATGACTGGTGTCGGATCGGCCTTCGCCACGGATAAATGATGCACCCAGCACTTCCCAGGACATGGCGTCGTGGGCCCAGGCTCCGCTGTTGGTGCTTTTTAATACCGTGTTTTCCAGGGATCCCTCCAGCAGCATGCCGGCAATGGAATCCTCGGGAACAAAACTTGTGATCCGGTCTAAAATAGCGTGATATTCCGGGGAAGCCACAATTTCCGAGCGGAATCCCGGGGCGTCGTTGGCATAAATCACCCGAATCTTCTGACGGATTTCTTCGCTGCAGGCCATGGCGGCATACATGGCGAAGTTGCCCCCTTTGGAGTGACCGCCGATGCGCAGTTCCCCTTCGAAATCTTCAAAGTGCCGGTTCATATAATCGGCGCTCATTACCTGGCCCGGGGTCTGATACAGGAAGAACATGTTAAAGTCTTCCTTCCAGCCCACCAGGGTGTCGTCGGTTCCCCGGAAGGAGGCGTAACAGCTGCCGTCGGGAAGGATAAAGGTGGCGGCTGCGAACTGGGACTCCATCTCGGAAAGGGTGGCGGTCTCCATCCAGCGCACACGCACGGAACCGAACCGCTCTGATTCCGCCGCCTTCTTTAACAGAAAAGCCGCCATTTTCGTGGTGGTCTTTTTGGCCAGAATCTCTTCCGGTGTATGAATGGCCCAGAACTGCTGAGAAAGCTCTGCAATGGAAAGTTCCGGCTGCTCTTCCAGAAGGCCGGGAATGGTTTCAAATTCGGTATAGACCAGTTCGGCAAACACCAGATTATCCACTTCGCAGAAGGGCGCGGCTTCAAAGGTCAGGTCTCCCCGCCAGTCTATATAGTCGGTCATATTCGCCATGGCATTTCTCCCGCTGTTGTCATCGATTCTCCTCCGCCATATTCAGATCTGCCGGCTCCGCCAGTACCGCTTCCGGTGCTGCCGGACGCATGTTGGCCGCGCCAAAGACATCCGAGGGAGGAACCACCACCGTTTCTTCCGGAGCCCGGTCCATTTCATCCAGCTCTTCCATGTTGCGATCCTGTTTCCGCTGCTCGTCTTTCCGAAGACGGCGGGTGTAATAGGCCGCGCAAAGCTGTGCAATCAGCGTACCGGCGCCAATCACCATCAGGATGATGTACAGGGCCATGCTGTAAATGTCCAGAATCCGGCCGGGATTTAAAATCAGAAGCACGGATGAAACCACGGTTAAAATGGAAAACACCAGGATGAATCCCCAGACCTTTCCTTTTAAGATCCGCACCTGCAGGGCATTCTGCAGAAGAATGACGCCGATGAGCAGGCACAGGGCTCCCAGCAGAAGGGGCACGTGTTTGGTAATCTCCTGGGCCCGGATCAGCACTAAGATACCGGAAATCACAAACAGAATGCCGGCGGAAAAATCATAGTTGGACAGCCGGCGGTACAGCTGCCGGGCAAAATAGGAACCGGACATCCACACGCCGGAAATACACAGCAGGGCACCTAAGATCCGGACAAAATACAGCAGCTGAAACTGGGGATAAAACAGCTGGGTTCCGCCGATGACCAGCAGAAGCACGGAAATGGCGAGAACGCCGAAGGCGCTGGCAAAACTGCCCTGAAACTGCTTGTCTCTGTCTCTTTTCATGATACAGCCTCCGATTTTTTCTTTACCCTATCTCTTTACACCCTTGGTATCCCGATTTCCGATATGCAGACGCTGCAGGGAAACCATCTTTCCCCGGATTTCCACATCCAGATGATCCCCGGAATGAAGGATCCAGGCATTTTCCAGGCTGTCCTTGTCGCCTAACCGCATGCCTCGTACACCCACGGCTCCCTTCTTCTTTTCCGGGATGGAGTCCGCAGGGATGCGCAGCAGGAAGGCGTTGGCGGACTGCATGACTAAGGTATCGCTGTCGGTAACGATTCCGCAGGCAATCAGTTCGTCGTTTTCCTGCAGATTGGTGGCGGCGGACAGGCGGCGGGAAACGTCAAATTCGTCTCCGGAAACCCGCTTGATAAAGCCGGCCTTGGTGACAAAGGTAACCATATGACCCTTCAGCGCCCCTAAGGCATCCGCATAGATAATGCGCTCCTTGGTGCTGTCGTATTTGCTCACGTTGTCCACGGGAACACCCTTGTCCCTAAACCGCCCCATGGGCAGATCCAGCACCTTCACCAGATGCAGATTGCCCGCCGAGGAAAAGATGGCGATGCGGTCCATGTTGGAACAGCGGATGACGTAGCGGTTTTCCGCTAAGGCCGCGTCCTTGTTGCGGTCGAAGGCCGCAGCGTCCACAGCCCTGGCGTATCCGAAGCGGTCCATAAGCACCACCACCTCTTCTTCTTCGATGGGCTGCTCTTCAATCACCACTTCTTCCGCGTTTTCAATCCGGGTGCGTCTCGGAACGGCAAATTCCTTCTTGATGGCTTCCAGATCTTTGATGATGTCCTTGGCCATGGCGGCGCGGCTGTTTAACAGCTTGTTGTACCGGGCAATGTTTTCCAGAGTCTTTTCATGCTCGGCCATCAGGGCGTCGATTTCCAGACCGATTAAGCGGTACAGACGCATTTCCAGAATTGCCGTGGCCTGTTTTTCCGTAAAGCGAAGCTGGGAAGCCTGCTTTTTGGAGGCTTCGGACTTAAAGCGGATGGGGCCGGTTTCGCCGGATACCAGGCAGGCCCGGGCATCTTTTACGTTCTTGGATCCCCGCAGGATTTCAATGATCAGATCGATGACATCGCAGGCGGCGATCAGGCCTTCCTGAATCTCCCGCTTTTCCTCTTCCTTAGCCAGGAGAGTTTTGTACTTCCGGGTGGCCAGTTCGAACTGGAAGTCCACGTGATGGCGGATGATGGGCACTAAGCCCATGGTCTCGGGACGGCCTTCCGCCACGGCCAGCATGTTGACGCCGAAAGTATCTTCCAGACGGGTCTTCTTATACAGAAGGTTCATGACGTGTTCCGCGTCTGCACCTTTTTTCAGTTCGATGACGATGCGGATGCCTTCCTTGGAGGATTGGTTGGAGATATCCGTAATGTCCGTGGTTTTCCGGGTCTCCACCAGGGCATAGACGTCGTTCATGAATTTGCCGATGTTGGCACCGATCATGGGATAGGGAATCTCGGTGACGACGATGCACTCTTTGCCGCCCTTTTGCTTTTCGATTTCAGCCTTTCCCCGGATCTTGATTTTGCCCACGCCGGTGGAATAGATGGACAGCAGATCGTCCTTGTTGGTCACAATGCCGCCGGTGGGGAAATCGGGACCGGGAATGTACTCCATCATCTGACGGGTGTTGATGTCGGGATCCTTCATATAGGCAATGACACCGTCGATGACCTCGCCCAGATTGTGGGTGGGAATGCTGGTGACCATACCCACAGCGATACCGTCGGCGCCGTTGACCAGCAGGTTGGGGATACGCACCGGCAGAACCAGGGGCTCTTTCTCCGTCTCGTCAAAGTTGGGACCGAAATCCACCACATCCTTGTCCAGATCCGCCAGATACACCTCCTGGGTGATCTTCTGCAGTCGGGCTTCCGTGTATCGCATGGCAGCCTGGGGATCGCCTTCGATGGAACCGAAGTTGCCGTGGCCGTCCACCAAGGGAACCATTTTCTTGAAATCCTGGGCCATGACCACCAGGGCGTCGTAGATGGAGCTGTCGCCGTGGGGATGATATTTACCCATGGTATCGCCCACGATACGGGCCGACTTCCGGTGGGGCCGGTCGTAGCGGACACCCAGCTCATGCATATCATACAGGGTGCGGCGCTGAACGGGCTTTAAGCCGTCCCGCACATCCGGCAGGGCGCGGGCGATGATGACGCTCATGGCGTAGTCGATGTAGGACTTCTGCATCACCTCGCTGTATTCGGTACTGATAATATGATCCTGATTCATATATAAACGTCCATTCTTTTCTTTTTAAACGTCCAGCACAGCGTCCCGGGCGTTTTCATAGATGAAAGCCCGGCGGGGCGCCACGTCGTTGCCCATCAGCATCTCGGTGATATCCGAGGCCAGACGGCCATCCTCAATCATGACCTGACGAAGCAGGCGGCGTTCGGGATCTAAGGTGGTCTCCCACAGCTGTTCCGCATCCATTTCACCCAGGCCTATGTAGCGCTGCAGGGTAAAGGGACCCTTGTGGGTGGCGCGGTATTTCTCCAGAGCCGCGTCATCGTAGAGATACTCTTCTTCCCCCTTGGAAGGAATGGCCTTGTACAGAGGCGGCATGGCCAGATACACGTGGCCCTCGTAGATCAGCTCCGGCATGAAGCGGTAAAACAGGGTCAGAAGCAAGGTGTCGATATGGGCACCGTCCACGTCCGCATCGGTCATGAGAATGATCTTGTCGTAGCGCAGCTTGGTGATGTCGAAATCGTTTCCGTAGCCCTCCGAAAAGCCGCAGCCGAAGGCGTTGATCATGGTTTTGATCTCGGCGTTGGCCAGCACCTTGTCAATGCTGGCTTTTTCCACGTTTAAGATCTTGCCGCGGATGGGCATGATGGCCTGATACATGCGGTTTCGGGCCATTTTCGCACTGCCGCCGGCGGAATCACCTTCCACGATAAAGATTTCGCATTTGGAGGCGTCCCGGGACTCGCAGTTGGACAGCTTTCCGTTGGAGTCGAAGGAAAACTTGGACTTGGTCAGCAGATTGACTTTGGCCCGCTCTTCCGTTTTACGGATCTTCGCCGCTTTTTCCGCGCAGCCGATGACGGTTTTTAAGGTTTCCAGATTCCGGTCGAAAAACAGCACGATTTCGTCCCCGGTGACCTTGGCGCAGGCCTTGGTGGCGTCGGGGTTGTCTAACTTGGTCTTGGTCTGGCCCTCAAAACGGGGATCGGGATGTTTAATGGACAGCACCGCTGTCATGCCGTTTCGCACGTCGGCGCCGGTGAAGTTCACATCCTTATCCTTTAAGATGCCCAGTTCCCGGGCGTACTGGTTGATGACCTGGGTGAACATGGTCTTAAAGCCGGTGATATGGGTGCCGCCTTCTGCATTGTAGATGTTGTTGCAGAAGCCCAGAATATTCTCATGGAATTCGTTGACGTACTGAAAGGCACACTCCACCTGGATGCCGTCGCACTGGCCGGAAAACCAGATCACGTCGTGGAGGGGTTCGGAATTCTTGTTGATATCCCGCACGAAGCCCCGGATGCCCTCTTCCTCGTGATACTCCCGATGCACCGGCTCATCTCCCCGAAGATCATCGAAAATGATGGTGAGCTTCGGGTTTAAGTAGGCGGTTTCATGCAGGCGGCTTCGGATTTCCTTTTCGCCGAAACGGGTCTTTTCGAAAATGGTGGGATCCGGCAGGAAGGAAATCTTCGTGCCGGTCTTTTTGGTTTTGCCGATGACGGGAAGCAGGCCCTTCTCCAGTTTTACCTTGGGAATGCCCTTTTCGTAGCGGTCGTGGTGGATGGCTCCCTCCCGGCTGATTTCCACGTCAAACCAGGTGGACAGGGCATTCACCGCGGAGGAACCCACGCCGTGCAGACCGCCGCTGGTCTTGTAGGCGCCGTTGTCAAACTTACCGCCGGCGTGCAGGGTGGAAAACACCAGACGGGCTGCGGAAACGCCCTTGGCATGGAGGCCAACCGGAACGCCGCGGCCGTTATCTTCTACGGTACAGCTGCCGTCTTTGTTTAAGGTGACGTGAATGGTATCGCATACGCCGGCCAGGTGTTCGTCAACTGCGTTGTCCACGATTTCATATACACAGTGGTTTAAGCCTTTGGTTCCCGTGGAACCGATGTACATGCCCGGACGCATCCGGACGGCTTCAAGACCTTCCAGTACGGCTATGCTGTTCTCATCATAATCTTTCTTCGATGCCATGGATTCTCCTGTTCATTGCGCCAAAAAGACATCTGCAGATCTTTATGCAACACCGGACTTTCCCGGAGTCGAAGGCGCGTACCGCTGAAAGCATGGTCATAAACGTGCTTTCTTCCATCGGGCGGATGGATAAAAGATGTGCAGATACCACAAAATATACACAAGTAGATGAAATTATAACACAAGTTCTGGTGGGTGAAAAGAAAAAATACAGCCCGAAAACCCCTTTTCGTAAGGGTCCATCGGGCTGTATGATTCTTCAGATGAAAAACGGATTCGAAGATCTAAGCTGCACCGGAAGCTGCAACCGAAGGAAGCAGACACGGCCGGCCCTTCTCTTCTTCTTCAAAAACTACAGGCAGGTATATCCCGTACCGGATACCAGAGCTTCGATGGGGATGCGCTTCTGGCACATGGGGCATACATTGGGAGAATAAACTTCGTAATTGGGCAGATCGCTGGCGGAGAACAGGGAGTACACCGGCAGGCCGTCCACGGATTCGTGCATGGAGAAAATGGACACCACGCCCGCAATTTCGCCGCCGTAGTAGGTGACGCATTCCAGACTCTTGCGCAGGGTCTGACCGGTGGTCAGAGACGCCATGAGAATCAGCACTTTCTTGCCTTCGACGGCCAGCTTGTTGTTGTCACGGAAGGTCAGCTGGTTGTCGGAGTTGACTTCCGGAGAAACCACGTAAATGGTGTCATGGGTATTGGAGATGTCGAAACCGCCCTTGGCCAGCTGCTGTCCCAACATGCCGCCCAGCATCTGGGTGTTGTCAAAGCAGCAGATGGTATCCACGCCGTACACCCGGTGAAGCAGCTTGTCGCGAATGGCCTTTGCCGCGTTTTCAGCCTC
Source organism: Shuttleworthella sp. (assembly GCA_045544375.1). Taxonomy (GTDB): domain Bacteria; phylum Bacillota; class Clostridia; order Lachnospirales; family Lachnospiraceae; genus Shuttleworthia. Next base: position 5,760 of record JAZPYY010000016.1, on the reverse strand, counting down.
TTTCACACGCACCTTCATACGCGTAACATCAATGTAGTAATTGATGTGGGACTGGCTGGTGGCAAAATGTCCCGGAACCACGTCGATGGTCAGGGAATGATCCTTCGACGCATAGAATTTGACATAGCGATCCTTAAACTTATCCGGCATCTTTTTCCTCCTTTTATGTATCCGTGTGTTTATAATCCCGTAGAACCAAATCCACCCTGTCCCCGATCCGTTTCGTTTAGGGTATCGGTTTCCTCAAAAACCACCTGGGGACTTTCCATCAGAACAAACTGCGCGATCTTCTGCCCGGGATGCACGATTCTTTCTTCCTCGGAATCGTTGTGCAGCGCCACCCGGATTTCACCCCGGTAGTCGGCATCCACCACCCCCACACAGTTGGCCGGCCGAAGCCCTTCTTTTGCGGACAGACCGCTTCGGGCAAAGATTCCGCCGAAATAACCTTCCGGAATGGCGGCGGCAAGACCGGTGCCGATCATCACCGTTTTCTGAGGCGCTATGGCCACGTCGGCAGGAATATCGGCAAACAGATCATATCCCGCGGCCAGGGCACTGCCCTGCAGGGGCAGCAAAGCTGTCGGCGTCAGACGAACAATCTTAATGCTTATCATACTATATCTTCTCCGGTGGTGCAAAAGGTTTTATTGCAGCTGTTTTCGTTCCTTAAAGGAAAAGGCATTGTATTTCCATGGCTTCTTTTCCGATAAGAGGTTTCAGTGATCAGCGTCCGGTTCTTATTACAGATAAGAAGTCTCGGCCTTAGGTGCCCGGGACATGAGAGCCAGCACTCCGTCCCGCACCAGCATGCCGTCAAACAGCACGGCGTTGACCGCTTCGATGATGGGCAGTTCCACCCCGTATTTTCTTCCCAGATCCGCCGCCGGTTTCGCCGAGCAGACGCCTTCCGCCACCATGTGCACCTTTTTTAAGGCTTCCTCCAGGGACAGGCCCTGACCCAGCAGATAACCGGTGTTGTAATTGCGGCTGTGGCGGCTGGTGCAGGTGACGATCAGATCGCCGATGCCCGCCAGTCCCGCCAGGGTTTCGGGATTTGCTCCCATGGCCACCGCTAAGCGGGTGATTTCATGGGCACCCCGGGTGATCAGCGCCGCTTTGGAATTGTCTCCAAAACCCACGCCGTCAGACATGCCGGCGGCCAAAGCAATCACGTTCTTTAAAGCCGCGCCGGTTTCCACGCCGGTGAGATCCGAGGTGCGGTACACCCGGAAGGTATCGTTCATAAACAGCCGCTGACCGTAAAAGGCGCAGGCGGGATCTTTGGAGGCGCACACCACTGCTGTGGGCATTTTCTGCACCACTTCTTCCGCGTGGCTGGGACCGCTTAAAGCCGCCACCGGAACGCCTGGAAACACCGCCGACAGAATGCCGGTCATGGAAAGCAGGGTCTGTTCTTCAATGCCCTTGGTGCAGCAGATCAGCCGGGGAATGGGACTATTTAAGGCCGCAATCTTCTCTGCTGTCTGGCGCATGGCAAAGGAGGGCACCACCAGTACCAGGGCATCCCGGCCTTCAATGGCCGCAGCAAGATCGCAGGTGGCGGACAGGCCATCGGGAATGCGAAATCCCGGCAGTTTATCCCCATTGGTGCGGTCTTCGTTCAGTTCTCTTGCTTCTTCCGGGGCATAGGACCACAGAATGACGTCATGTCCGTTATCACAAAGCAATGAGGCCAGCGCGGTTCCCCAGCTGCCGGCGCCGATGACGGCAATTCGCTCCATTGATGAATCTCCTATTTCTTGGAACTGCTGTGGAAGGAAAAACGGTTTTCCGTGTGATGAATCAGCCGGTCAATGTTGGATTTGTGCCGCCACACGGCTAAAGCTGCCACGAAAAAGGTCAGCAGATACACCCACAGCAGATCTTCTTTTGCGAAGGAAAGCAGGCCCATCTGTCCAAACACCACCACCTGGATAAAAAACAGGCAGGCGCAGAGAATGGACCCTAAGGATACATATCGGGTGATGGCCACCGTAGCCACCATCACCACCAGACACAGGGGAAAGGTCTGAGGAAACAGAGCCAGGATCATACCGGTGCTGGTGGCGATACCCTTGCCCCCTTTAAAATGCATGTAAAAGGGGAAATCGTGGCCCAGCACAGCGAAAACGGCGGCGATGAGGCAGAACATGCGCACGGTGGACTCTTCGTAGTAGGGAGTCAGAATCAGCCGCACCAGCAGCACCGCCACAATGGCTTTTAAAATGTCCATCACCAGGGTGATGGCCCCGGCGGCCTTTCCCAGCACCCGGAAGGTGTTGGTGGTGCCCACGTTGCCGCTTCCCTCTTTGGTAATGTCCACGTGCTCCTTTTTGCCGATCAGATAGCCCGACAGCAGATTTCCGCAGAGATAGCCTATGAGGGCGGCCAGAATCCCTGCAATCCATGGATTAGTCATCTTTTCTCTCCCTGGTGATAAAGACGAGACGGGTGCCTTCAAAACCAAATGCGTCCCGGATGCGGTTTTCCAGATAACGGGTGTAGGAAAAATGCATCAGGTTTTTGTCGTTGACAAAAATCACGAAGGTGGGCGGCTTTACCGACACCTGGGTGACATAGAAAATCTTCAGCCTCTTGCCCTTGTCCTGGGGCGTCTGCTGCATGGCAACGGCTTCGGCTACAATTTCGTTCAGCACGCCGGTGGCGATGCGCATGGCGTTGTTTTCCAGTACAGCGTCGATGATATCAAACAGCTTGTCCACCCGCTGACCGCTTTTGGCGGAAATAAACAGGATCTGGGCGTAGGGCATGAAACTTAAGGTTTTGCGGATATCTTCCGTAAACTCATTAACCGTGTGGTTGTCCTTTTCCACCGCATCCCATTTGTTGACAGCGATGACGATGCCCTTGCCCCGCTCGTGGGCAATTCCGGCGATTTTCGCATCCTGCTCCGCAATGCCCTGGGTGGCGTCGATCATGATCACGCACACATCCGCCTTTTCCACGGCGGCCACGGCACGGACGATGGAGTAATGCTCGATGTTCTCCTTGATTTTGCTTTTCCGGCGAAGGCCCGCCGTATCCACAAAAATGTAGTCTTTCTTATTTCGACGAACCCGGGTATCCACCGCGTCCCGGGTGGTTCCGGCGATATCGGAAACAATCACCCGTTCCTGGCCGCAGAGGCGGTTGACCAGAGAGGATTTTCCTACGTTGGGACGGCCTAAAATGGCAATCCGGGGAATGTCTTCCTCTTCTTCCGTGGCTTCCCGCTCGGGGAAATGGGCTACCACTGCATCTAAGAGATCACCGAAGCCCAGACGGGAGGCTGCGGAGACCGGATGGGGATCGCCGATGCCTAAGTTGTAAAACTCGTACACATCCGGCATGAACTTGGCGAAATCGTCCACCTTGTTCACCACCAGCAGCACCGGTTTCTGGGCGCGGCGCAGAAGATCCGCCACCTTTTCGTCCGCATCCACCAGACCCTGGCGCACATCCACCAGAAACAGAATCACATCCGCCGTCTCAATGGCGATCTGGGCCTGGTCCCGCATCTGCTTTAAGATGATGTCTCCGGAGTCCGGCTCAATACCGCCGGTATCGATTAAGGTGAACTCATAGTTCAGCCAGGATACGTCGGCGTAAATCCGGTCCCGGGTCACGCCGGGGGTATCTTCCACGATGGAAAGGCGCTCGCCGGCTAAGGCATTAAATAATGTGCTTTTTCCAACATTCGGCCGTCCAACGACAGCCACAACCGGTTTTCCCATAGATCATCCTTTTCTAAAAATATCAGGCTCCAAGCATCGCCCGCAGCAGGTCCTCACCCCGGGGTCCGCTGACCTGGATGGACACCTGAAGGGCTTCTTCCAGCTGTCTGACCGTCATATCGTCTAAGAATACCGCCTCTTCCGCCCGCAGCATGTTGCCCGGCAAAAGCAGGGCATCGTACAGGGGCTGATCCGACAGCTGTTTTTGCAAGTCCTGTCCCGTAATCAGGCCGGACACTGTAATCTGCTCGCCGAAAAAGTCATTGCGGATTTCGTACACCGTTCCTGAAAAGCCGGGAAATGCCTCGGCGGCCCGGCGGCAGAAATCCTTAAGGAAAGGCGCTGCCAGCTTTCCGGTGGCAATGGATACCGACCGGGGAAGGGATCGTTTCCAGGCGGGATCCTTTTGGCGGGCTGCAATGGCCGCTTCAAATTCGTCATTTAAGGCCCTCAGCATACCCACCCCGTTTTCCAGCTGAGGATAGCCGTCATAGTCCACTTCCGGCGGAAGGGGTTGCTCGGCCAGCAGATACCACTCATCCGCGGCGTAGACAAATCCGTTTCCAAAGGCGGCCCGGGCTTTTTGCTGCACCGCTTCGATCTGGGCGATGACTTTGATGGCGTCCTCTTTGGTAAAGGCTTCCAGAGGACACAGCCCTTCCCGATACCGGGTCAGGCCCACGGGTACCACGGAAACCGACTGCATCACCGGGGCAAAGGAAAGCAGATCCGCTAGGGAGCGGTCCAGTTCCTCGCCGTCGTTATACCCTTTGCAGAGAACGATCTGGCCGTTCATGGGAAGTTCGGCCTCATAAAGCCGAGCCAGCCGCTCCATAATATTTCCCGCAAACCGGTTTTTCAGCATCTTCACTCGAAGCTGGGGATTGGTGGTGTGCACGGAAATGTTGATGGGAGCCAGACGGTAGCGGATCATCCGCTCAATCTGATCGTCCTTTAGGTTGGTCAGGGTGACGTAATTGCCCTGCAGAAAGGACAGGCGGGTGTCGTCATCCTTAAAATACAAAGTTTCCCGCATGCCCGGAGGCATCTGGTCAATGAAGCAGAAAATGCAGGCATTGCTGCACCGGCGGTAGTCGTCTAACAGGGCATATTCAAAGGTGACCCCAAGGTCTTCCCCCTCGTCCTTTTCGATTTCCACCTCGTAGTCGGTACCTTGGGCGTCCCGCACAATCAGCACCGGATCCGCTTCATCGATGAGAAAGTAGTAATCAAAAATATCCTCTAAGGGCTGGCCGTTGACGGCTAAAATGCTGTCGCCGGGCTCCAGACCCGCAAAATCCGCAGGAGAACCCACAGCGACCTGTGCAATTGTATGGGATGCGGTTTTTGACATAATTAAATCCACTCGAAGGCGTTCATGTGCCAGCGCACGTCTTCACCGGCGATGGCGATGACGTCTAAGCGCACCGGCGCAGTTTCCGGCATGTGATGCTGCATCATGTAATAGCGGGCCGCACTGCAGATGCGCCGCTGTTTGGTAAAACCCACAGCTTCTTCCGGCTCGCCGGCCAACTGGGACGTGCGGTATTTCACTTCCACAAACACCAGATGGGTGGCGTTTTTGGCAATGAGATCCACTTCCCCGGTGCGGCAGTGATAACTGCGTTCTAAGATCTTATATCCGTGCTGTTCCAGTAAGGAGGCAGCCTTGGCTTCGTACCAGGTTCCGGTTTCCCGGGTGTTTTCACCGATAAAATGGGTGATAAAGGTGCGGCGGTGAATCTCCGTGGGCCCTAAGGTCTGCAGCGCCTGAATGTGTTCCGCGGATCCGTAGCCCTTATTGGAGGCAAATCCGTATCCCGGAAACAGCACGTCCATCTCTTCCATCAGCCGGTCACGGGTGACTTTGGCAATGACGCTGGCTGCAGCGATGGAAAGGCTTTTGGCGTCTCCGCCGATGATGGGCACCTGGGGAATGGAAACCCCGGGGATGGTCACCGCGTCGTTTAACAGCAGGGAGGGTTCCACAGACAGATTTCCGATGGCCTCCCGCATGGCCTCA
>JAZPYY010000015.1:0-46329 GCA_045544375.1 Shuttleworthella sp. | reverse complement strand
TTTGGAAAAACAAAGTGCCGTTTCAGCATCAGACAAAGTGCCGGAGCACCTCTGTTATGCCGCAAAGTTGCGCAGATTAATTTGACGGTGAGCGCATCCTTTAATTCGCCGGACTACACTGTATTCAGGTTCATGATATGTCTTATCTTCCATATAACTTTCAAAATTATCCTTTGTGATAATCACATTTCCTAAAAAGGTGTCAAGAATATAATTGAGCAGTGCCTCTTTTTGCTTTTCCGAAAACTTCTCACTTTTTTGGCTACAATAAAACTACTGCTGCTCGAGTTGGTAACAAAATCCACTCTAGTTTTCATAACATCTCCTCTCGTCACGTTTTATATTTACGAATAGTTCGTATATTAGAATTATACGCTTACAAAAAAAGTGCGTCAAGAAAGACGCACTGAAATAATATGTTGATTCAAACGCCAAAAGTCCGTCTCCACGCCACTCTTGCGTGGCAGTGGAGGAGAGACTTATTTCTTTTGCAATTCTTTTAATGCCTGCAGATAACCCTGAAGACGTTTTTTGCTGTCTTCATTCAGACCACGATACTCAAACAGAAGCTCGTATTCATCGCTGTCACTGTAAATCGTAAGAGCCTTTGTTTTTTCGTATCTGTTTCTTCCTTCCGTACCGGAAATAAGGTAAACAGGGTCAACATCAAGAACTTCGCAGATAATCATAATCTTATCTGAACCGGGATTCAGTCGTTTGCTTCTCCATTCACTGATTGTGCTCTGCGCTATGCCTGTCCTTTCGGAAAATTCCTTCTGGGTCATCCCCTTTTCCCGTATTAGCTCAAGTATACGTTCCCCGATGGTCATAGTATCTTCCTCAATAGGTTTTTAGTTCAGCTTTGTGCCTACCAGGATATACGGATCCACCATCAGAAGGTGAAACTTCTCCTCACCCTCCGCCTGGTGAATGGCGAGGATGAGCATACCATTACTCCTCATGTCCATTATGGCTCTCGACGGAAGGTTAGTGATCCGTTGTTTTTACAGGGTTTATTCCTTAATGGATTTCATTGTCGGGAACAGCAGCACATCTCTGATGGCCGGGCTGTCTGTCAGCAGCATCACCAGCCGGTCGATTCCATAACCGATACCGCCGGTGGGAGGCATGCCCACAGCCAGGGCATTTAAGAAGTCTTCATCCGTATGGTTGGCTTCTTCATCGCCTGCAGCGAAGGCGGCTTCCTGAGCGGCGAAACGCTCCCGCTGATCGATGGGATCGTTCAGTTCGGAGTAGGCGTTGCACATTTCCCAGGTGTTGATGAACAGCTCGAAGCGTTCCACCTTTTCCGGATCGTCCGGACGCTTTTTGGTCAGCGGAGAAATGGCCAGCGGGTGATCCATGACAAAGGTCGGCTGGATTAGATTCTTCTCGCAGAATTCCTCGAAGAAGAGGTTGATGATATCGCCCTTGGTGTGGCGCTCTTCGTATTCCACATGGCGCTCGTCGGCAAGGCGGCGGGCTTCTTCTAAGGTTTCAACCGTATCGAAGTCAATGCCCGTGTACTGCTTGATGCAGTCGGTCATGGTGATCTTTGCGAAGGGCTTGCCCAGGTCGATTTCCGTGCCCTGATAGGTGATGGTGGTGCTTCCGCAGACGGTTTCGGCCAGGTAGCGGAACAGGCTTTCCGTCAGTTCCATCATGCCGTTGTAGTCGGTGTAGGCCTGGTAGAGCTCCATCAGCGTGAACTCGGGATTGTGGCGGGTGTCCACACCTTCGTTGCGGAACACGCGGCCGATTTCGTAGACGCGCTCCATGCCGCCGACGATCAGACGCTTTAAGTACAGCTCCAGGGAGATACGAAGCTTTACATCCTCGTCAAGGGCATTGAAATGAGTCTCAAAGGGACGGGCTGCTGCGCCGCCGGCGTTGGCCACCAGCATGGGGGTTTCCACTTCGATGAAATCACGGCCGTCTAAGAAGCGGCGGATTTCCTTGATGATCTGGGAACGCTTTAAGAAGGTGGTCTTTACCTCGGGATTCATGATCAGATCCACGTAGCGCTGACGATACCGGGTGTCGGTGTCGGTCAGGCCGTGAAACTTCTCCGGCAGAATCTGCAGGCTCTTGGACAGCAGGGTGATTTCCGCCGCGTGGACGGAGATTTCGCCCTTCATGGTGCGGAACACTTCGCCCTTGACGCCCACGATGTCGCCTACGTCGAATTTCTTGAAATCCGCGTAGCTTTCTTCGCCGACAGCATCCCGGGCAACATATACCTGGATATCGCCCTTTAAGTCCTGAACGTTGATGAAGGAAGCCTTGCCCATCACGCGCTTTAACATGATACGGCCGGCAATGGAGACGCTTTTTCCTTCCATCTCGTCGAAGTTGTCTTTGATGTCGGCGCTGTGGCAGTTTACGTCATAAGACGTAATGGCAAAAGGATCCTTGCCGGCAGCCTGCAGATTGGCAAGCTTTTCGCGGCGAACCTTTAAGAGCTGATTGATGTCCTGGGATGCCTGGTTGGGCCGGTTCTGTTCTGACATGTTTTTTCCTTTTCCTTTGAAAGACACAAACGGGCGGAACTCTTTTCGCTCCACCCGGGTTGTATGAATCGGATGGGCAGGCTTTGCCGCCCATCCGATATGTGCTGATGTTTTGTCTTCTGCTGCTGACTTATTTCGTGCGGAATACGTCAAGCACCTTCAGCTGGTACTCGCCGTTGGGGGCTTCCACGGTGACAACGTCGCCCACCTTGGAACCCAGCAGAGCGTGGCCCACCGGGGACTCGTTGGAGATGCGGCCCTTTAAGCTGTCGATTTCGGTGGAACCCACCAGCTGATATTCCCGCTCTTCGTCGAATTCCACGTCCAGCACCTTAACCGTGCTGCCGATACCCACGCGGTCTTCTTCCACTTCTTCCGCGACCTGAGCGTTCTTTAAGATGGCTTCCAGTTCTTCGATGCGGGCCTCGATATCGCGCTGCTCGTCTTTGGCAGCATCGTACTCGGCGTTTTCGGAAAGGTCACCCTGTTCCCGGGCTTCCTTGATTTTCTGGGCGATCTCCTTACGGCGGACCACCTTTAATTCCATCAGTTCATCTTCCAGTTTACGCAGACCTTCATAGGTCATCAGATTCTTTTTTGCGTCCATCGGTTTATACCTCCCTTTAACCTTCTATGATTTGCTTTCATTCCGGCCCCCGGCCGGTATGTCTGTCCCAAGTCAGATGTGATTTCGAACCTTTCGTTCGAGACGTTTCCTTAATATACGCTATTTATCGCGATTTTTCAAGTGTTACAGCAGACTTCCCACCGCTAAAAACAGGGGTGCGAACACCAGTGACACCACGGTCATCAGCTTGATCAGGATGTTGATGGAGGGTCCGGAGGTATCCTTGAAGGGATCGCCCACCGTGTCGCCCACCACCGCCGCGTGATGGGCTTCGCTGCCCTTGCCGCCGTGGGTTCCGCTTTCGATGTTTTTCTTGGCGTTATCCCAGGCGCCGCCGGCGTTGGACATGTAGATGGCCATCAGCACACCGGTGACTAAAGCGCCGGCCAGCATGCCGCCTAAGGCTTCCGTGCCTAACAGCAGGCCCATGGCCACAGGGGCTGCAGCTGCCAACAGGCCGGGCACCAGCATCTCCCGAAGGGCGGCCTGGGTGGAAATGCCCACACAGGATTTGTAGTCGGGACGGCTGGTTCCGGCTAAGATGCCGGGATCGGCGTGGAACTGCCGGCGCACTTCCTCAATCATCTTGTAGGCCGCCTTGGAAACGGAGTCCATGGTCAGGGCCGAGAACAGGAAGGTGAGCATTCCGCCGATGAACAGGCCGATGATGACCCGGGGATTCATGATGTCAATGGCTGCCAGGCCCGCCGCATGGGCGTAGGATACGAACAGGGCCAGGGCTGTAAGAGCCGCCGATCCGATGGCGAAACCTTTGCCCACCGCCGCGGTGGTGTTGCCCACGGAATCTAGTTTATCCGTGATGGAGCGGACGTTTTCGTCCAATCCGGCCATTTCCGCGATACCGCCGGCGTTGTCGGCGATGGGACCGTAGGCGTCAACGGCGATGGTGCTTCCTGTGGCGGCCAGCATGCCGATGGCGGCTAACGCGATACCATACAGGCCCGCAGCCAGATAGGATACCAGGATGCCGGCACAGATGCACAGGATGGGGGCCACCGTGGATTCCATGCCCACGGCGATACCGGAGATGATGGTGGTGGCCGGGCCGGTTTCCGACTGGGCCGCGATGCGCTTTACGGATCCGTAGCGGTCAGAGGTGAAGATTTCCGTGATGCGGCCGATGGCGAATCCCACCAGCAGTCCGAAGAGGACGGCGATGGCCGGTCGGATGCTGCCTAAGAGCACCGGGCTTAAAATCAGGGCTGCAGCCACAATGACCACGTAGGCCACATAGCTTCCGGCATTTAAGGCTTTCTGGGGATCGCCCCCTTCTTTTCCGCGGACGAAGAAGGTTCCGGCCATGGAAGCCACCGTTCCGATGGCCGCCAAAAGCAGCGGATACACGGCGCCGGAGATTTCGTAGGCCGCCAGTCCTAAGGTGACTGCCGATACGATGGCGCCCACGTAGGATTCGAACAGATCGGCGCCCATGCCGGCCACGTCGCCCACGTTGTCTCCCACGTTGTCCGCGATGACGGCGGGGTTGCGGGGATCATCTTCCGGGATGTTGTTTTCCACCTTGCCCACCAAGTCGGCGCCCACGTCCGCAGCCTTGGTGTAAATACCGCCGCCCACACGGGCGAACAGGGCCACGGAGGATGCGCCCAGGCTGTAGCCGAACAGCAGGTCCGTGTTCCGGAAGATCAGAAAGATCAGTCCTGCGCCCAGCAGGCCTAAGCCCACCACGGAAAAGCCCATGACTGCGCCGCCGTGATAGGCGATGGCTAAGGCTTTGGGCATACCGTGGGTACGGGCGGCGTTGGCTGTGCGCACGTTGGCGCGGGTGGCCACACGCATGCCCAGAAATCCGGCCAGGGATGAAAGCACCGCGCCGAATACGAAGCACAGGGCCTCCAGCCAGTTGCCCAGGGCAAATCCCAGGACCAGAAACAGCGCGGCGACGAAGATGACTAAGATGCGGTACTCGGCTGCCAGAAAGGCCTGGGCGCCTTCCCGGATGGCCCGGGCAATGACGCGCATGGGCTCGGTGCCGGCGTCTTCCTTCATGACGAAGTGGGACGTCACCACGGCAAAAAGCAGCGCAACGGCAGCAAGTACAGGGACAAGAACGAGAAGTGTTGTCATATGCTTTTCCTCCTTTAGCGATTCAGGTTTTGACGTTTTCCGCTTCTTCAGCGGAAATCACCCGGAAGTCTTTTTAACTTCTTCAGCAAATAAGGTTTAGCAGTTTCTCTAGTTTCTTCTAACAGATCAGGTTTAACAATTCTTCTAGCTGAGCGTAGGTTTCGATTTCGTTTACCATCCCCCGGAGTCTGGAAGCGTTTCGCATGCCGCCCACGTACCAGGCGGTGTGCTTGCGCATTTTCTGGATGGCCGGCACTTCGCCGTCCCGTTCCACCTGCAGCCGGGCGTGGGTCAGCACCATGTCTGCCACTGCTCTCGCATCGGGGGCAGGAGGCAGTTCGCCGGTTTCAAAATAGGTCAGCAGCCGCAAGAAGATCCACGGGTTTCCCCGGGCGCCCCGGGCGATCATGAATCCGTCGCAGCCGGTTTCTTTGTGCATGCGCAGGATGTCTTCGGGGGTGTTTAAGTCGCCGTTTCCGATCACCGGGATGTTCACGGTTTCCTTCACCCGGCGGATGATGTCCCAGTCCGCTTTCCCGGAGTAGTACTGTTCCCGGGTGCGTCCGTGCACCGCGATGGCCTTCGCGCCGCTTTCTTCGGCGATATGGGCGATCTCGCAGGCGTTGACATGGGCTTCATCGATGCCTTTTCGGATTTTTACCGTCACCGGTTTGCGGACGGCGCCCACCACGGCTTCGATCACCTGCCCGGCCAGGACCGGGTTTGCCATCAGGGCGGATCCGTCGCCGTTTTTAAAGACCTTTGGCACGGGACAGCCCATGTTGATGTCTAAGATGTCCCAGGGCAGGTCTTCGATTTCCCGGGCGGCCTGGGCCATGGCTTCGGGATCGGATCCGAACAGCTGCAGGGAAACCGGCCGTTCTTCGGGATCGATTTCCAGCAGTTTTGTCGTGTTCTTGTTTTTGTAGCAGATGGCCTTGGCACTGACCATCTCCATACACACCAGCCCGGCGCCGGCTTTTCGGCACAGCACCCGAAAGGGCGGCTCGCACACGCCGGCCATGGGGCCTAGAATCAGGTTGTTGGAAAGGGATACGCCCCCGATGGTTAGGGGATGTATCGCTTTTTCGTCAACTTTAATCATGAATGTTTTCTTCTATTTCGTGGATGGCTCCCCTGCACGTTTTCGCTTGGTGCGTTCAGGGATCGGCCATTTCCGTTTCTACTACGCAGTCCCTTTTATGTCTTTCCCTTTAAAGTGCGCTTTTCTGGAGATCAAAAATCCGCTTCATGCCCACAAGAGTCAGGTTCGGGTCGTAGATGTCGATGCAGTCGGTTTCGTTGGCAATGATGCGGCCCAGTCCGCCGGTGGCAATCACCCTGACGTTTTCATATCCGCTTTCTTCGATCATGCGGCGGACGATGTATTCCGCCTGGCCGATCTGTCCGAAGATCAGACCTGCCTGCATGGAACTGACGGTCTCCCGGGCTAAGATGCTGGCGGGACGTTTCAGCTCGATTTCAGGCAGCTTTGCGGTTTTCTCCCACAGGGCCTGGGCGGAAATGCGGATACCCGGGGCCGTGACACCGGCCACGAAGGCGCCGTCGGGGGACACCAGATCATAGGTGGTGGCGGTTCCGAAATCGACCACTAAGACCGGTCCGCCGTGAAGCGCATAGGCGCCGGCGGCGTCCACGATGCGGTCCGCGCCGATCTGCTCGGGATGCTCGGTGGCGATGCGGATGCCCGTGGGAATCTCAGAGTTTACCACGATGGGCGTGGTGTCGAAGTATTTCATGATACCGCTGGTTAAGGAGTGCATGATTTTCGGCACGACGCTGGAGATGATGACGTGGTGAATGTCCGCCGGGTTGATGTCCCGCTCCCGCAGGATTTCCCGGATGTGCACGCCGTATTCGTCGGATGTGCGGTCGATCTTTGTGGTCATACGGAAGGGGCCGCGCAGGCGGTCGCCGTCCTTCTGATCGAAAACGCCTAAAGTGATGTTGGTATTTCCTGCATCAATGGTAAGCAGCATGGTTCTTTTCCTTCTCTTTGGTCTGTGATATGTTTATAATAGGTTTCTAATTGTTCGAAGAGTTCCCGGTGTGCCCGCTGCATCTGACTGACCCGCAGGCCCGAGCCGATGTCGTCGTAGAGGAAATCTTCCGGGTCGGGTTCCGTGCCGATTAAGAGCGTTCCGTCGGGATCGAAAAACAGAACGACATTCTGATTAAATTCCTCAGCAAGGGGAATGCAGATCTTTTTCAGTTCTTCCTGCACGGCGGCGGGAAGGGCGGTAAATTCCGGATCCAGATAATACTTTTTCTCTTTGGCAGAGGCTGCTGCCAGCACCTTCTGTGCCGGTGCAGCGGTGTTTTCGTTATTCATTGTATCTCCTGTCAGCGCGGCAGCGTGGCGTACATCACCGCCTTGATGGAGTGCATGCGGTTTTCGGCTTCGTCAAAGACTACGGAGTGCTCGCCCTCAAAAACCTCGTTGGTCACTTCCAGTTCCGCCATGCCGAATTTCTCGTATACCTGCCGTCCCACTTCGGTGCCCAGATCGTGGAAGGCGGGCAGGCAATGCATGAAGATGGCTTCCGGCTTGGCATAGGAGAAGGCGGCGGCGTTGACCTGATAAGGCTTTAAGGCCGCGATGCGCTCTGCCCAGACTTCTTCCGGTTCGCCCATGGACACCCACACGTCGGTGTAGATCACATCGGCGCCGGTGCAGGCGGTCAGCACGTCTCTGGTTAAGGTGATGCTTCCGCCGGTCTCTTTGGCGATGGCGCGGCAGGTGTCCACCAGGGACGCTTCCGGATAATAATCCGGATGACTGCAGACCACGTAGTCCATACCCAGCTTTGCGCAGGTGACCATCAGGGAATTGCCCATGTTGTAGCGGGCGTCTCCCATGTACACGAAACGCACGCCGGACAGACGGCCCAGTTTTTCCTGCACCGTCATCATGTCGGCGATCATCTGGGTGGGATGGGCCTCGTTGGTCAGTCCGTTCCACACCGGCACACCGGCGTAACGGGCCAGTTCTTCCACGATCTCCTGTCCGTAGCCCCGGTACTCGATGCCGTCAAACAGGCGGCCTAAGACCCGCGCCGTATCGGCGATGGACTCCTTCCGGCCGATCTGTGAACTGGCCGGATCCAGATAGGTGACATGCATGCCCAGATCCCGGGCCGCCACCTCAAAGGAGGTGCGGGTGCGGGTGGATGTCTTTTCAAAAATCAGGGCAATCTGGCGTCCGGCCAGTTCCTTGCTCTGATCCACGTGGGCCTTCTTCTGCGCCTTTAATTCCAGGGACAGGTCAATCAGTCCCCGGATTTCTTCCGGCGTAAAGTCCAGCATTTTTAAGAAATGTCTTCCCTGCAGATTCATGATGACTCCGTTTCCGTGGCTGCCATGCAGCTCTTCTTTTCCTTTGTTTTTGCTGCCTGCGCAGCTGTTCTTTTCCTTTATTTTCGGCCGCATACGCTGCCGTTTTTCCATTTTGGATGGCCTTATTCTTCGTTTTACAGGTTCTCTAAAAAAAGACCAAAAGGGGAAGCGCAGGCTTCCCCCATGGTTTGTGTATGTTACGCTTGATGTGAGTTTGGCTTCCCCAACAGTGTTACTCGTTCTTTGCGGTTTCGGTGATGGCCTTCGCCAGACCGGCCAGCCCCTGAATCTCGGAGGGGATGATGATCTTGGTGGCCTTGCCGTCGGCAGCCTTCGCGAAGGCTTCCAGGCTCTTTAAGGTCAGCACGCTTTCATCTGCCTGGGCTTCACGCAGGAACTTGATACCGTCTGCGTTAGCCTGCTGGATGCGCAGGATAGCTTCCGCCTGACCTTCGGCTTCCTTGATGGTGGCTTCCCGGCGGGCTTCGGCGCGAAGAATCGCAGCCTGCTTTTCAGCCTCAGCGTCTAAGATGGCGGACTCTTTCTTACCTTCAGCGATCAGGATGGTGGACTTCTTTTCACCTTCCGCACGAAGGATGGCTTCACGGCGTTCACGCTCGGCCTTCATCTGCTTCTCCATGGCGTCACGGATGGCAGTGGGCGGAATGATGTTCTTTAATTCCACGCGGTTGACCTTGATGCCCCAGGGATCGGTGGCGATGTCTAAGGATGCGCGCATCTTGGTGTTGATGGTTTCACGGCTGGTTAAGGTCTCATCCAGTTCCAGATCACCGATGATGTTACGAAGGGTGGTGGCTGCCAGATTTTCGATGGCCATGATGGGATTTTCAACGCCGTAGCAGTACAGCCGCGGATCGGTGATCTGATAGTAGATCACGGTGTCGATCTGCATCGTGACGTTATCCTTTGTGATCACGGGCTGCGGCGGGAAGTCCGCCACCTGCTCTTTTAAGTTTACATTTTTGGCGACGCGGTCGATAAACGGCATCTTAAAATGCAGTCCCACCGGCCAGGTGGTCAGATAGGCGCCTAAGCGCTCCACAACCATGGCATGTGCCTGAGGAACGATGCGGATGCAGGAAATCGCAACCAGAATCGCCAGTACCAGAATCACAAGTAATGCCCAACCCATAAAAACTGCCTCCTTTTCTTTTCAAAACCCTATCAAAAACTCCCATATGGACGGCTTTTGTGCGCTTCTGCACTGCATTTAAGGCTTCGCTTTTTATGCATCGTACCTTGCACTGCATTCAGCGCCAAACAAAACCTGCTTTCCCGCGCCATCACGGCTGCAGCGTCTCGCAGATCTGCGCGATCTCTTCCCCGGAAAGGCCGGCGCTTCGAAATTCCAGCAGGCCTTCGTTGTTGGCCGCGTCACGATAGCGGGGAATCAGGTGCAGATGGAAATGGAAAACGCTCTGTCCGGCGGTTTCCCCGTTGTTCTGCAAAACGTTTAAGCCGTCGCAGCCTAAGCGTTCCTTCATCCGGGTGGCCAGCGTCTTCGCCAGCGGATACAGCGCAGCGGCTGTGGATTCCGGAAGTTCGAAGATGTTCGCGGCATGATCTTTGGGAAGAATCAGCGCGTGCCCACGGCTGACCGGATTGGCGTCCATGATGACACGGAAGGTGTCGTCTTCCCAGATGGTGTTCGTGGGAATGTCGCCGTTGGCAAGTTTACAGAAAATACAATCGTCTTTTTTCATGATCTTGTCCTCCAACTCATTTCATTGTACAATGAGAGCACGCTTTTTTCCATATTTTTTTGCGTTTTTATTCTTTTGGGAGATTCTCATCATGAAAAAAATTGTTCTTACAGGCGGCGGTACAGCCGGCCATGTTACACCGAACATCGCTCTTGTGCCCGCACTGAAAGAAGCCGGGTATGAAATTTCATACATCGGCTCCTATAAAGGCATTGAAAAAGAACTGATCGCGGCCCAGAACCTGCCCTATTACGGCATCGATTCCGGCAAGCTTCGCCGCTATCTGGATCTGAAAAACCTGTCCGATCCCTTCCGCGTGGTGCATGGATTTTTCCAGGCCCGGAAACTGTTAAAGCAGCTGAAGCCGGACGTCATCTTTTCCAAAGGCGGCTTCGTTTCCGTTCCCGTGGTGCTGGCCGCCGGAACTCTGGGAATCCCGGCCATCATCCACGAATCCGACTTAACGCCGGGCTTAGCCAACAAGCTGGCCATGCGGGGCGCTGTGAAGGTGTGCTGTAACTTCCCTGAAACCGTGCCCTATCTGCCGGCGGACAAGGCCGTGCTCACCGGCTCTCCCATCCGCCGGGAACTGCTGTCCGGCGATGCGGCCAAAGGACGCGCTTTCTGCGGCTTTACGGACGAAAAACCGGTGCTGCTGGTCATCGGCGGTTCTTTGGGTTCCGTCTTTATCAACGACGCCGTCCGCGGCGCCCTTCCGGAACTGTTAAATAACTGGCAGGTGATTCATCTGTGCGGCAAAGGTCATCTCGATCCCGCCTGTGAAGGCACCTCGGGCTATCGCCAGTACGAGTACATTTCCGATGAACTGGCCGATCTGTTTGCCGCTGCGAACCTGGTGATTTCCCGGGCCGGCGCCAACGCCATCTGCGAGCTTTTAGCCATGCAGAAGCCCAACATCCTGATCCCGCTGTCGGCGGCGTCCAGCCGGGGCGACCAGATTTTAAATGCCCGCTCCTTTGAAAAACAGGGCTTTTCCTATGTGTGCGAGGAGGAATCCGTCACGGCCAAAACCCTGCTGGCCGCCATTGAGCACGTCTCCTCTCACGCGGAAGATTACCGCGCCGCCATGGCCCAAAGCGGCCAGCCGGATGCCATCGGAACCATTGTTTCCCTGGCAGAAGAGGTGCGCATCAAGCGCTGATTACGGCATTTCAATGAACCGAATAAACGTTGACCATAGAAGATTGATCGGATGGGGGAGCCTGGCTCCCCCATCCGATCCTTAGTCGACTCGATATCGCTCAGACGCAAACTGAACCCGATCCCCCCGGGAAAGGGCGATGCTTTGGTGATATTCCAGCAGCTGCCCGTTGACCCGGGTTCCGTTTCGGGAGTTTAAGTCTTCCAGATAATAGCGCCCGTTTCGGCACAGCACCCGGGCGTGATGGCGGCTGACCGTGCGCGCTGTCAGCACCGCGTCGTTTCCCTGAGGACTGGAGCCGATGTGAAACTCTTCTCCGCGGACGGCAAAATCCGGTTCCTGGCCGCTGCCTTCGTAGCAGAAATAGCCGCGGCAGGTGGATGGCGTTTCCATTAAAAGGGTTGTCTGTCCGTCCGCTGCGCCGGATACATCGGGAATCAGGGAAAAGGTAGGCGCCGGCTCTTTCTGTGTTTTCGTCCGCACGCCCTTCAGCCACTCCAGAAAACGAGTGGGCCAGTCCCGGAAAAACCCGGTGTGCTCATCCTCTTCCTCCTCCTGAAAAAGTGCGTCAAAAACCGCATCCCGGGAGACTTCTGTCCACGCCTGAGAGGGCAGATTATCTTGCGTTTCCAGTTTTTTGAAACCTGCGCCAGCCGTTTTGGCATCCGCCATGGCGACCTTCGCCGTACCCTTCACCAGATCCCCCGCCCCGTCGGAAGTCAGGGTCAGGGGGCGATCCTTCGCATCCGTTTCAGAAACCAGGGTATGGGCAGCCTTGGGGAAGCGTTCCTCGCACCGGGTCCGCAGTTCGGCAGCTGTGGGATCCTGCCTCGCCGTAAAAGTGTGCAGTTCAAAACAGAAATCGTACAGCTCCCTGTCCTGCTCATTCACGCAGGTGATGATCAGATCCATCAGAGAAAGGAACCGGGGGCTGTCGCTGCCTGCGGATTCCGGACAGTAACACAGAAGGATCTCCTGAGACGCATCCGCGCCATCCACAAAAATCATCTCCGGATCTAAGGGTACGTGGGCAGGGGAAATCAGGCAAAGGGCAAGCTCGTCGTGGGCTTTTTCCAGACAGCAGAACAGCCAGACCAGCGTCTGGGCCGAAAGGCCCTCCGTCCGCAGCAGATCCGCTAAGGACCGCCGCCCGGTGATGTCGTACCAGAACTGGGTGCGCTCCTCGATGGAGACGGTGGAAAAGGGAAGCAGCGATGACAGGCGATTCTCCTGCAGCATCTGCTTTTCGCAGCTGTTTTCTTCGAAATTCCCCTCCACGATCATGTAACTGTTTCGAAGATCCCGCCGGTAGCGGATGCGGCGGCGATCCTGCCACGGATATGTAATCACCTCTTCCATGTCGTTTCCCCCGTTTTTCTTCAAGACTCCCTTTTTTAAAACCGCGGTTTCACCCGTTGCGTCGATGGACGCTGTTGCTGCTCTCCCCCCTGGTCTAAAAGCCCACGCTTTTCATAAACCAAAGAAGGCGAAACCGTTCCGCCGTTTCGCTGATTTTGGGCAGATCCGCTGTCTGCACCACCGCCAGGCTGTCCGCAAATACATCCAAAAGCAGAAGCATGCCGGATGCCAGAAGCAAAAGGATAATGCTCATCACCACCGATGCTTCCACAGATATGGATCCCCTTTTCATCCCACGCCTCCCAAGGCAAGTCCCGCCAGGTAAGCCACCGTAACAAAGGGCGCAAAGGGGAGCTGAGCATGACGTTTCCGCTTGACCAGCAGATACAGCACGCCGAAAAAGCCTGCGAAAAGAAGCGCTCCCCACAGCAGCATCAGGTTTCCTTTCCATCCCAGAAAGGTTCCGGTAGCCATGAAAAGAAGAGCGTCCCCTTCCCCGATCACGCCTTTTCCCACGCGGCAGAGCAGAAACAGCGCCAGACCTGTCAGAAGTCCGCACAGCAGGTCCGTCAGCTCCAGATGGTGGAAAAGCAGGTGAAACAGCACGCCCATAATGGATCCGAACAGAAGCAGCGGCGTGTGCATCTGCTGCAGGCGCAGATCCTCCGCGCTGCACAGGCAAAGCCAGAGGATCAGGCAGATGGATATGACAGCGGACATGGTGTTCTCCTTTCGCTTCCTCAGGATCCTCCGCAGCGCGGACAGGGATGATAGCCACGCTTTTGGGCCTCCGCCCGGGACACGGCTAAGGGTGTCCGCTTCAGCGCGCTGCAGGTTTCGGAGGCGTGATAGATGGTTCCGTAATCCGTAAGACAGACCGCGCCCGTGGTCTTGGGATGACACAGGGGACAGGGCGCATATTTTTTCCCTTCCGTATTTCGCAGAAAAGATACTTCCGATCCGGGCGCCTGCCGGACTGAGGGCGACAGATACCCACAGGACAAATCCCCATGCCAGGCCTCCCCGTAGGGCGTGATATAAACCTCCGTCTCTTCGGCCTGGGCAGCTGCCGCGTCAAATCCCCTCCAGCGCACCGCGTGAGCAGACGCAGCAATGTCCACTGTACGCCGTCCCAGAATACGAAAAGGCACCCGCAGGCGGCAGGTGAGGCACAGATCAATTTCCTGATCCGTGATTGTGGTTTTTCCGTAGTTCAGACCTAAAATGCCGCCGTCCACCAGGGACAGCGATATGTCCTCCTCCGCAATCATCGCGTCGCACCGCAGGGCCGCTGCCGTTTCCGAAACCTGCTCTTCCGGCCAGACGGCCAGTTCCCGCGCCGTCTTCTGAACCGTCTGCTGCAGTGACCAGGTCAGAGAAAGCATCTGCAGCAGCACCATCCCTAAGGTCAGAAATGCAATCAGAAAAGGAATTCCCACAGAGGCCTCTAAGGAAAGAGACCCCTGCAGGGCCGAGAAGTGGTGTGCCGCGAAAGTACACCGGGGTATTTCTGATTTACTCCAGACAGATGGGGGTAATGGCAACCGCCCCCCAGATATGCCCGTAAGAAGAGAGTATGAATGATGTTTAGACAAGGATTGAAAAGGAGTTTCGGCCTTCGGCCAGCCAATCAGAAACACCCAGCTGTACCTCCATTTGCGCTTTGTGTTTTATCGATTTCATTTCCTGCACGATAAACAGAGCGGGTTCGCATACACCGTTTACAGATACTCCGTTTACAGACACCCTGGCTTACTGATACGCCGTTGTCTGAGATACGGTCCAGGCATACAGTTCTGTTACCTCCGGCATCTGCAGAACCGCTGACGGAAACACCGGCTGAGACGAAAACACGGCTTCCGACGTAAACCCGCAGATCAGACCGTCGATGCGAAAGGATCTGCAGGCTTCGTTTCCCCGGATCTGATATTCCATGGTTTCCAGGGTCCGTCGCACCATTTTCCCTTTGTTTTCCAGTCCGAAAAGGAGCAGCAGCGCACCGTGATAATCCAGTCCCGCCCCGGCTGCCGGCCGCGCCTTGACGGTTACCGGCAGGCAGGCAGCGATGGCGGAAATGTCACTGCTCCACTCCGCCGGCGTCTTCTGCAGAGGTACGGTTCCGCCGGACAGAAGAAGACGCACGTCCAGTACGCTTTCCAGGTATGCCCAGGCTGCCACGATCGCGGCCTGCACCGCGGCGATCACCGCCGGGTTGGCGGAGGCTGCGGCCAATGAAACCGCGATGCCTTCCGCCTGGGCCATCCGGGCCGGATCCGATGCTAAAGCCGCCAGATTCTGCACCTCCCGCAGACCGATCAGACGCCAGACCATGGCCTCCAGATTCGCCCGGTCGCTGTTTTTGCCGCACAGGATATACTCCGCTTCCAGTGCGCAGCGCCGGCCTTCTTTTGGCGCCGTATAACAGCTCATCCGGTCTGCCAGATATCCGCGGAAGGCGGCCTCCTGTGCCAGGGAAGGCGGATCGGGCGTCCCTGTACCGCGAAACAGCGTCCGGCCTGAAAACCCGGCGTCTGCGCGGACAGTATCTGATGGAAAATCCGAGGCGGGAAGCACCTGAGACAGCACCCCGTTCTGCTTCCATTTTTTGATGGCTTCGATGGGGTTTTCCCTGGGAACATCCTGGGGCTGCGCCGGAACGGCCGGCTCTGTCATGCCTTCTGCGACGCTGCCGGATCCTTCATTTCCTGTTATTCCCGATATGATATTCTCAGCGCCTTCCCCTGATGCTGAGGTGTCGGCGCTTTCGGCGGAGGATTGACTCTGCTGCGCTTCGACAGCATCCTGCTGTAAGGCTTCTGTTCCGGCGTCCAGCATGGCGTCGATTTCCTCTGAAGATAAAACTCCGTACTGCGGTTGTGACGCCTGACCGGTCAGCAGCTCGATCCCTTCTTCTCCCAAAGCTGCCAGTTCACAGGCGGCTCCCTGGGCAATCAGACATGCGCCCTTGTCATCACCTAAAAGACAGACTTCCTTCATGGTCACGCTTTCCGCGCCGGAGGAAAAAAAGCCGGGTGGAAGGTTTTTGGAAACGCCCTGGGCAAGGTGCGCCTCAGCTTCCTCCGCCGTCCAGGTGTCCTTAGGCCGGCCGTAAAAGGGATCCGCTGCCAGAATGCCGTAGGTTTCCCACAGGGGAATGCAGTAGCCCGCCAGAATTCCCTCCGAAGCCGTCGCCAGCGCCTGCCGGGATGCGGTGCGCTTTCCCATGACGCAGATGCCTTCCGCGCAGGTAAACAGCAGAGACAACAGCAGCAGAAGCGACAGCGCAGCCCACACCGTGACACTGCCCGCGCGTTTCATGCTATACCTGCTTTGCCTTGTTGTTTATATTTTTCCAGATGCTTTCCGTCAGGCTGGTGATCTGCTTTTTAAACACCAGTACGATACTGATCAGCACCACCAGAATCAGGATCATTTCCACGGAACCAATGCCGTCTTCTTCCTCGAGAAAGGCCGACATGCGGTTCATTGCTGTGTTTCGAATACGGTTCATGCGTTTTTCCTCCCTCTTTTCTCTTTTTACTGTGGTTTCAATTTACAGGTGTCATGTGTGACTGCGCCACGCCTGCGTGGCATCTTTTACCGATTCCATGTTTCATGTGCGACTGCGCCGCGCCTGCGTGGCATCTTTCACCGTTGGGCGGTCCGCGCAGTCGTCCCCGGTTTTGCCGATACAGACAAATCCGGTGAATCTTTGCTTTCACGGTATCCTCCCCTCTGCGCACCATCCCCCGGCGCGCACGTTTTCTAGGTTATTCGGTTCATTCCAGTGTGATTCCCCAGAACGCCGGAACGATCAGGATCACCATCAGCACCGCCATCAGTGCCACCAGGGGCAGAAGCAGCCGCACCGAGGTATCCTTTCCGGCCTGGGCCGCCTGCCGACGGCGCAGCTCCAGCGCAGCGGTCTCCTCCTTTTCCAGGAGAGCTGCGGTTTTCGCTTCTCCCTGCCGCAATCCGGCGCACAGAATCAGCGACAGTTTGCAGTAAAACCGTGTCCGACAGCGGTCGGCCAGGGCTGCAAAAACTTCCGCTTCCCCTGCCCCGTCGCCTAAACGCCGGCACATCCAGACGATCTGCTCATATCCGTCCCTTTTGGGTGCGCCTCCTGCAACCCGTTTCCGGTACGCGGCAGCCATCCGCTGCAGGGCGCTGGCCGCATGCACGCCGGCCCCGGTGTACAGACACAGATCACCCACGATCTGGGGATAATCCGCATCGAGACGCTTCTGCATCTTTTTCCGTTCCTGTCGGCGGTCAAACCGACGGCCCACGAAAAGCGCCGCCCCGGCACAGATCCACAAAACAATCAGCCGAATCAGATCAGAGGATTCCATAAAACCGCCTTTCGTCTACAGTCGGATCCGGATCATCCATAGTCCAAGGAGGACTGCGCCCAGATAGACCGCCAGACAGATGCTCATAAACAGGATGCCCCGGGGACTGCCGTACACTGCAGTCAGATACTCCGGCGACGTCAGCCGCACGTAGGCCAGCACCGCCGCTGGCATCACGGACATGATCCGCAACTCCAGCTTCTTTTCAGAAAGCATGACCTGAATTTCCTGCTCCACATCGATGCGCTCGCCGATCCGATCGGCGGCCCGCTGGACGGCTTCTGCATAATTGCCTCCCAGCCGGCGCAGAAAGGACAGCATCTGCGCGAAACTCTGCAGCTCCTCGTAGGGCCGTTCGTCGGCCTGCTCCATAAAGGCCTGCTCCAGCGGAACGTTCATGCCCACCCGCCGGTTGATCCGCCGGATCATATCCAGCACCCCGCTGTTGGCAGATGTCATGCGGGCCAGCTCCCTTTCGGCGTACAGGCAGGCGTTTTCCATGGCGCTGCCTGCGGTCAGAGATCCGGAAACCAGCAGCAGAAATTCGCGGAAATCGCCAAGAAACCGGTCTCTCAGCCGGTCAGTCCGCTGCCGGCCTTCCACCCAAAGGCAGAAAACGGCAAAAACCGGAAACCAGAACACCCCTGCAAAGGAGTTGTAAAACAGCCAGCAGGCGGCCGCGGTGAGGGCTGCGGCGGCCGCGATTGCCGCCAGGTGTCCGGCTGCGGCAGCAGACGTTCTTGATTCTCGAAGCCCTCTGTCTTTTGGCCCCTTTACCACAGGATGGCTTCCGTTCTGTTTCATATGATTTCCTGTTCCATACGCCTTTTGGTTTTATTCATCTCCCGAAGTTCATCGTTTCCTGGATTCATGCGCGGACTTGCTTAAGTCTATGCAGGTCGTTCTTTTTCACCCAGATCCCGGTCTGCGCATCATGCCCCGGCTCATAGACATACAGATCCTGCATGCAGATTTCTTCGTTTTTCATGCCCAGAATCTCTTTCACTTCCAGCACCCGGCGGCTGCCGTCGCGGCCTCTTCCGATGTGGATCAGCACATCGATGCCGGAGGCGATCTGCCGCCTTATGGCCGGCAGGGGCAGGGCGGCGTCGGACATCAGCACCATGGTTTCCAGCCTTGCCAGCATGTCTGCCGCGGAATTGGCGTGACCGGTGGACAGCGTACCGTCATGTCCTGTATTTGCAGCCTGAAGCACCTCTAACGCCTCCGCACCCCGACACTCCCCCACAATGATCCGATCCGGCCGAAGGCGCAGCGCCGTGCGCACCAGATCCCGAATGGACACAGCCCGGCGGCCGTTGGCAGTGGCCGTGCGGCTTTCCAGACGGACCAGGTTGTCGATGCCAAAGATCTGCAGTTCAGCTGCATCTTCGATGGTGACCACCCGTTCCGCCGGCGGAATTCCGGCGCACAGCGCTCCTAAAAGGGTAGTTTTTCCGCTGCCGGTTCCGCCGGAGATAAACAGGTTGTATCCCTTTCGCACCAGATCCTTCAGGAAAGAGGCCAGCTCTGCGGAAAGGGTTCCCCGGGCGATCAGATCCTCCATGGAAAAGGGATGGGCCGGAAACCGCCGGATGGAAATCACCGGCCCGTCCACCGCCACCGGCGGAAGCACGATACACACCCGGGAGCCGTCGGGCAGGCGGGTATCCACAATAGGTTCCGCTTCGTTGACGGCCTGGTTGTGTTCCGCCACGATCTGCTGAATCACATCCTCCAGCCGGCTTTCCGAGGGAAACCGCCGGGGCACCCGGGACAGTTTTCCGCCCCGTTCCACAAAGATGTTTCCGGCGCCATTGACCATGACTTCCGTGTTCTGGGGATCGGCCAACAATTCTTCTAACATGTCCAACCTTCGCAGGGAATGAAACACTTCCCGCTCCAGCCGCTGCCGTTCCTCCACCCCCAAAGGCGTGTGCCTTGCGATGGCCACCACCTGCCGGCGGATGGCTTCGCGGATTTCGTCGTCGGGCACGTCCCGGTCAGCATCTGTCTGGGACAGCATCTGCCGGCGAAGCTCTTCCGCCGTCTGCCAGAACCGTTCCTCCGTCATCTGAAGACCTCCGTGTGCACCAGTTTCTGCAGGCGCACATCCCGCAGCACGGTCTGCTGCCAGAGGGGATACGCGATACCGCCGGAGGAAAAGGGCACGGTCAGCGTCTGTACCGGACAGTCCGGAAACTGCCTGCTCATGTACTCCAGCAGCCGCTCTCCGCTTTCCCGACAGCGGCCCTCGTCCCGGGTTACCACCACACAGCGGCTGGCGTGTTCTGCCAGAAGTTCAAATCCCGGACCCACCGTGTCCACCAGAAGAAAACAGGGAGTCTGCTCCCGCCGGAGGGCCCCATCCAAAAGCCCCCAGTGCTCTTTGGTCAGCTGCCCGACTTCCTGAATGGAGACCGCGGGCAGAAGCAGCTGCACCCCTTCCCAGAACACGGCGCATTCCGTCAGGGCGTCCTCGTGGGCCCCCAGCAGATAGACCGCGTCCGTCACCGTTTTCGCCTCCGCCCGCTGCAGGATGCGGTCCAGCATGCTGTTCTGCTGCAGATCCACCAGCCACACCGCGCCCTGCCGCGCCTGTTCCTTCGCTGCCAGCAGCGCAGTCGCCTCCAGCAGTTCGTGATGGCACGGAGAAATCCAGATCCAGCGTTCCGGATATGGGCCGTCGGACGGGGTTTTCTTCTGCCCCTCAGACGGATGGATCTGGTCTGGGGCCTTTTCCGAAGGCACCGGCGTTTCGTATAAACAGGACACCGCCGGTGCGGCGTTCTGCCGGTTCGCCAGCCGCTCCAGCAAGTCCAGGAGCGCCCCCGCCGGCCGGTACTGATACAGCACTTTTTCCGTTTTCGCCTCTTCCGTGGGCGCGGCCAGAAGATGGCGGATGCAGGGAATGTTCTGCCGGATTTTCTCACTCAGACCACAGGTCTCCGCTTCCTCCAGAAATGCAGTGGTCAGCACCGCCGCGTCATACATGCCCGGCGAAAGCTGTTCCATCTCCTCCCCGAAGAAATCCGGATCCGTGTACAGATGGATCCCGTCGCCAAACCCCTGGGCCATAAGAAGACCTAAGAGACGCTGGGCATATTCGGAATCCTCGATTCCCAGCAGAAGCTGCACGGTTTTCATATTTATCTCCTTTGCATCTCTGCGTAATTCTTTCCTATTGTGGTCTATACAGTCAGATACTACTTCAGCAGCAGCCCGGAAAGGGTCTGCAGCATGCCTGTGCGCTCCGCCGCTTCCACGGTTGCCGCGCCTGCCACCAGACAGCAGGCAAAGGGGATCTTCGTCCCACCCTTCCATTTTCTTTTCCCCAGCACAGCTGCCAGCCCCAGGGCTGCGCCGATGCCAAAAGCGCTTCCGCACAGAACCGACAGCTCCTGCGGGGAAAAATACATGGAGAGACAGCTACACAGCTTGCAGTCGCCGGCACCCAGTGCACGCGTCAGATAGAAGGGCAGACACAGCGCCAGCACACATGCCGCGCTGGCAAGACCGGACAGAACGCCGCGGCCGCCCTGCGCCCAGGCCCTGTACATCACGCCGGTGAGAATCGCAGCCAGACACAGGCTGTTGGGGATTCGCCGGGTTCGAAGATCCCAGGCCACCGCCGGGATCAGAACAGACCAGGCAAGTATTTTTTCCGTGGACAGCACTGTCATTTCGCCGCTCCCTTCCTGGCGTATTTGACTTCAAAACCACCCGCTGCGTTCCATGACGGAGTCAGCTTCTTTCACACATGTTCCCTTTTTTTCTGCTTCCGTAAAGAATCCGCATAAGCACTCTTTGCGGGTGGTGATACCCATTTTAGGCAGCGCAAGCGGAAAGTCCATGACATTTGAGGCAAGTTTTTTTCTTGTGCACTTTTCGAAAATTTTTGGGGGTGCTTTTGTGTAGAATGCCGGCAGCGAGCCATGCTTGACAGACTCGCGAACGCATGCGTTCGCTCGTTGTCACGGCATTCGCCGTATGCGTCCTCGTCTTTTCGCAATGAGCCATGCTCGACAAACTCGCGAACGTTCCGTTCGCTCGTTGTCGCGGCATTCGCCGTATGCGTCCTCAAGAAAACAGCTCATGCAAACAAGTTTTGCATCGCTGTTTTCTTCTCGTCCGCGCATGGCTCATTGCTTCGCGCAAAAAACTCCCACGCTTGCTTTCTTATCGCTTGCGTGGGAGTTTCCCATCAAAATCTCGTATTCAGTTACGCTTTTTTCTTCCGTTACTGCGCCGTCTGCTTCTACAGTTCCGTCCGTCCTTCCAGCGCCCGCAGCAGCGTCACTTCGTCGATATATTCCAGATCGCCGCCCACTGGCACACCGCTGGCGATTCGGGTGACCCGTATGCCGGCGGGTTTTAGGAGCTTGCTGATGTACATCGCCGTGGCTTCCCCCTCCAGGCTGGAGTTGGTGGCGATGATGACTTCTGACACGTCTTCCCGCTGCAGCCGTTCCATCAGCTCTTTTAAACGGATGTCTCCGGGGCCGATGCCCTGCATGGGCGATATGGCGCCGTGCAGCACGTGGTAGACGCCGTCGTATTTTCCGGTTTTTTCATAGGCCGCCAGATCGCGGGTGTCTTCCACCACCATGATCTTGCTTTTATCCCGCTTCGGGCTGCTGCAGATCGGGCAGATTTCCTGATCCGTCAGCGTGAAGCATTCCTTGCAGAAGCGCACATTTTTGCGGGCTTCCAGAATGCTGTCCGCCAGCTGCTCCACCTCGGCTTCGGGCATGTGCAGCACGTGAAAGGCCAGGCGCTGGGCGCTTTTGGCACCGATGCCGGGCAGGCGCAAGAAGGATTCGATCAGACGGCTGATCTGTCTGCTGTAGTATTCCATCAGAACGGCAGGCCTCCACCCAGACCGCCAAGGCCGCCGAAGCCGCCGGTCATCTTGGCCATGGAGTTCTGGGAATAATCCTCCACCTGGCGCAGGGCTTCGTTGGTGGCCGCCACGATCAGATCCTGCAGCATTTCGATGTCATCGGGATCCACCGCTTCCGGAGAAAGAACCACCGACAGCACTTCCCGCTTGCCGGATACCGTTACTTCCACGGCTCCGCCGCCGGCCTTTGCCGAGAAGGTCTTTTCTTCCAGTTCCTTGGCAGCTTCTTCCATCTGCCGCTGCATCTTCTGGGCCTGCTTCATGAGGTTGTTCATGTTTCCCATACCGCCGCCGTTAAATCCACCGCGTTTTCCCATTTCTATCCTCCGTAATCAAAACTCTATTCCTTTGACCGCCCGCTCGGACTGCAATTTCTTCATCCGCAGACGGCTCTGACTGATTTCCTTCACACCTAAAAATCTTCTTCCACCACCTCAATAGGTGTCTGTTTCGCAAAGGCCGCCACGGCGTCCTCATATACCTTTTCCTTGGGCAGGCCGCTGGTGTTCGCCGAAATGCGCACGCTGACGGCACGGCCGATGACTTTTCCGATGGCTTCTTCGATCTGCTCCGTCAGCTGAGATACCGGATGAGACATGCTGGTAAACAGCAATTTCGCATTGGTA
Source organism: Shuttleworthella sp. (assembly GCA_045544375.1). Lineage (GTDB taxonomy): Bacteria > Bacillota > Clostridia > Lachnospirales > Lachnospiraceae > Shuttleworthia. Next base: position 23,599 of record JAZPYY010000015.1, on the reverse strand, counting down.
TCATCCGGATCGTAGATCAGCTCGATCTGCTGCTGATCGTTGACGAACACACGCACATTGGCCAGAACCACGCGAAGGGTCGGGCCTGATACGGCACCCACCACCTCGGGCCAGCGGGCGGCGGCTTCCTTCACTTCTTCGGGAACGGCTTCCGGCAGTTTGTGCTTTTCCACCGGCTGCGCGCCGGGACGCATCCCGCCTCTGCCGGCTCCGTCTGCCGATCCGGCCCCTGCAGCGCCGTCTGCACCGGCAGCGTTTAATGCCGCGGCGGATACGAATACGCCTTCCTCTACCTGCTGCTCCAGCTGCTCAATGCGCTGCTGAAGCGCGCCGGTATCCGCATCCATCTGCGGACGGCAAAGGCGCACGGCGGCGATTTCCAAAAGCACCCGCTTCTGGGCGGAAAACCGCATCTGGTTGGACAGTTCCGACAGCACGTCGATCAGGCGCAGGATCACCGGCTCGGACATGGTCTCGGCCGCTTCGCGAAGGCGCTCCTGCTGCTCGGCGGACAGATCCACCAGCGAAGACAGGCCGTCCCCGGCCCGCACCATGAGTACGTTTCTTAAATACCACAGGAAATCCGACACCAGCTGTCCGGGCTCCCGGCCCTCCATCACGGCTTCTTCCACGATGGAAATGGCCTCGGCTGCGTCCTGCCGGGCAATGGCCAAAAGCAGCTTTGCGAAGACTTCGGTGTCCGCCGCTCCCAGCACGGAAAGCACCTTGTCGTAGGTCAGCTTTTCGTCCATGAAAAAGGCGATGCACTGATCCAGCAGACTCAAAGCGTCTCGCATGGATCCGTCTGCCGCCCGGGCGATGTAGCGCACCGCTTCCGGCTCGGCTTCCACCCCTTCGGCGGACAGCAGCTCGTTGATGCGCCCTTCGATATCGGCGATGGAAATCCGGCGGAAATCGTACCGCTGACAGCGGGAAAGAATCGTCACCGGAATCTTATGGGCTTCCGTGGTCGCTAAGATGAAGATCACGTGGGCCGGCGGCTCTTCTAAGGTTTTTAAAAGGGCGTTGAAGGCCTGATTGGTGATCATGTGCACTTCGTCGATGATATAGACCCGAAACCGTCCTTCCGTGGGCGGATAGGCCACTTCGTCGATGATCTGACGCACGTTGTCCACACCGGTGTTGGAGGCTCCGTCGATTTCAGCCACGTTCAGCGAGCGTCCCTCGGCGATGGACCGGCAGGTGGGGCATTCGCCGCAGGGATTGCCATCCACCGGATGCTCGCAGTTCACCGCCCGGGCTAAGATCTTGGCCACGGAGGTTTTACCGGTACCACGGGTTCCGCAGAACAGATAGGCGTGACCGATGCGGTCGCCGCGCACCTGGTTTTTCAGGGCACGCACGATGGCATCCTGTCCTTTGACCTCGTCAAAGGTCTGCGGTCTGAATTTTCGGTAAAGTGCAACGTATGACATAACGAACAACGATCTCCGAAGCAAACGAAAGGACTGCTGTGAAATCCTTCCACAGCAGTCCCATTCTAACACAAGTATCAGCGGATTGCATCCGCAACCCGTTCATGACCGGCCATCAGTTTCGATCCGGCACAACCACCATTCGGTAACTGTGGTAGGCAAGCGTGTCATCAACACCAAAAGAAAAGGAACATGTTTCCCCAGCCGCCAGTCCGTATTTCTGGCTCTGATAGATGTATGCAATATTTTTATTCGCATCCATCAGAATCAGGAAAACATTCACCGTGCCTGCATCTGCCTGACTGTTATTCTGTACCGTCCCGTTAATCCATGTGTAGGCACCATCATCGGTTTCCTCCGTTATACCCGCGTAAAAATCGCTCTGAGCGCCAAATACGGCAGCATCCATCGGTTCGTACTGATCCTCGCCGTGATCCATGATCTCAAAGCTGGCACTGACCGGCACGCCGGTGACCGGGAAATCCGGATCGTTTTTCGGAATCCATACGATGCCCGGGAACCGCAGCGTGGAACTGACGTTAATATAGGGTGCCTGAACCTGTATGCGTTCACAGACGGTCTGTCCGGCCGAATCCTTGAGATACAGGTACATGTTCGGGTGGATGACCACATAGTCCGTATTCGGGTTCTGAAGGGTTATTTCAAAAAAGATATTATACCCGTCTGCCTCCTCCACAATCTGATATGTGACCTTATCCAGACGCGGTTTGGCCTTGGTCTCCTCCGGGACAGGCACGACCGGACTCGGATCCGGGTCGGGATCCGGGTCTTTTCCAGGGTCGGACGCCGGCGCACCCGGATCCATCCCGTACCAGGCAATGCCCTCGTCGGTCCACCCCATCTGCGTCGTCAGCGTAATGTACTCATTGTAATCGGTCGTATAGTGATGCGCACCGATGCCGGCATCCGCGTTGAATACGCGGTACACCGGAACGCCCCTGGCGTCATCGGAATACCAGCCGATGTTTTCGTCGTTCCAGCCGCTGGCAATCAGCACGCCGCGCTCATACGCGTCCTTCGTATAGAAGTGTTCTTTGCTGTCCGGATGGAACAGGCGGTAAACCGGCGTTTTCGACACCGTCGGCGCAAGCCAGGAATTCCCCTCGTCTTCCCAGTTCTGCTGTGTGGTCAGCACATATTTCTCATACGCATCCGCCGTGTGCAGATGCTCGTGCGTATCCGGATTGTACAGGCGCATCATCTGTGTGAAGCCTGCCGCCTGTGTATTCTTCGCAGGCAGGATCAGGCAGACCAGAAACGCAACTGCGAAAATCCATGTCAGCAGCATTCTCTTTTTCATGGCAGCTCCTTTCTTGCAGAACGTTTTTTCAATACTGTCATCTTACACCAGTCCCCGCTCCGAAAGATCGTACTTTCGGGCAGGTCTGATCTGTCTGCAGTCATTTCAATTACAAAACAGGCAGACGCCTTGACGTCTGCCCGCAGTTTGTCTGGTCTCAGTCGCCAAAGCTGATGCCCATGAATTTCGCTTCCTGAATCATCTGGCAGTTGGGATCCACCATCTTCAGTTTTCCGGCCACGTCCTGCAGCGGAATGCGGGTGGTTTCGCCGTTGACCATACCGATCATCTTGCCGAAATCGCCGTCAAGGATCGCCTGAGCAGCTGCCACGCCGAGGCGGGTGGAGAGCACGCGGTCATAGGGGCAGGGGCTTCCGCCGCGCTGGGTATGTCCAGGCACCGTGACCCGGACTTCGCTGCCGGTCAGTTCCTGAATCTGGGCGGCCAGTTCGTAGGACACCGACGGATAGGGGCTTTCCGCCAGTTTTTTCTTGTAGTCCTTTTTGGACAGTTTCGCGTCCTCCTTGGAGATGGCGCCTTCCGCCACGGCTAAGATGGTAAATCCCTTGCCGGCCTCTTTACGCTTTTCTAATGCCGCGGCCACCTTCTTGATGTCGTAGGGGATTTCCGGAAGCAGGATGATGTCTGCGCCGGATGCGACACCGGCGTACAGGGTCAGCCAGCCCACCTTGTGGCCCATGACTTCAATGATGAACACCCGGTTGTGGGATGCAGCCGTGGTGTGGATGCAGTCGATGGCGTTGCAGGCGATTTCGATGGCGCTCTGGAAGCCGAAGGTTTCGGTGCCGTACAGGTCGTTGTCGATGGTCTTGGGCAGATGGATGACGTTTAATCCTTCTTCCCGCAGCAGGTTGGCCGTCTTCTGGGTGCCGTTTCCGCCTAAGATCACCAGGCAGTCCAAGTGCATGGTTTTGTAGGTGGATACCATGGCCTTTACCTTGTCGAGGCCGTTTTCATCCGGCACGCGCATCAGCTTAAAGGGCTGGCGGGAAGATCCTAAAATGGTGCCGCCCTTGGTTAAGATGCCGGAAAAGTCCTGGCTGGTCAGCAGCTTGTAATTGTTGTAAATCAGGCCCTTGTATCCATCCAGGAAACCGTAAACCTGCAGATTCTTCACGTTGGCGCTTAAGCCCTTCACCACGCCTCGCATGGTGGCGTTTAACGCCTGGCAGTCGCCGCCGCTGGTAAGCATTCCTACTTTCATGGCTCTTCCCCTCCTTATGGTGTCACTTCCTGATGTTTTCTTCAGGCCGCTATTCTCCTAGGGCACGATTTCCTTTAAGCCTTCCACGGACAGCTTCGCGTCGCAGGTTTCAGGGGATACACGGTACAGGATTCCGTTGATCACCACGCGTCCTTCCACCTGATTGGGTTCCATATGCAGATCCCAGATCACCCGCAGATCGTCTTCCTTCGTCTCCTCGGAGCCAAGGGATACCACCTGACCAAGGGTGCGGGTCTCGGAAAGGTAGCAGCTGCCTGCGCCCACCTGATAGGGGCTGTCGGTCTTTAAGCTGACCTCATCCCAGGGGAAAACCCGGGACGCCGACTGCTCTAAGGCGCCGGCCGTAATCTGCAGATGCTTTTCCTTTACAGCCAAAAACTCGATCATCAGACGGCGTTCGCTTCCGTCCGCCTCAGAATAACCGGTAAAGGTGATGCGGGCCGAATCCACGCCGGCCATTTCCAGCGCGCTTTCGGGCACCACGGTCAGGCGGATGATTTCCTCTGCCTGCTCGGCGGCCGCACCGGCTTTTTCCTTTGCGGCGTCGATGTAGGGCTTCGCCGCGTCGAGGATGGGCTCTGCCTTTTCCTTCGCAGCGTCAATCATCGGCTTTGCCCGATCCAGATAGGGCTCTGCCTTTTCCTTTGCTGCATCAATATAGGGCTTCGCCTGCCCGGCGGCCGCTCCGGCCTTTTCCTTCGCAGCGTCGAGAATCGGCTTTGCCTGCTCCGCAGCCGCACCGGCCTTTTCCTTTGCCACGTCGAGCACCGGTTTCGCCCGATCCAGATAGGGCTCTGCCTTTTCCTTCGCGGCGTCAAGGATGGGTTCTGCCTTTTCCTTCGCAGCGTCAATCACCGGCTTTGCGCGGTCCAGATACGGTTTCGCCTGCTCAGCAGCCTTTTCCATAGCCGCGGAAATACGTTTTTCAATGGATTCCAGAAAGTCGTTTTTCATTTCCCCCTCCTTTGAATTTTCATGAAGGTTCCTTATCACATCTTACCACAACAGTCCCTGATAAAGTATGCCTTTTTCTGCGATTAAAGAAATCAGGCTCTCCCTTGGACAGGATTTCCTAAAAACAATCTGAGCCGCAGCGTTTCGGCTGCGGCCCAGATCTCCTCTGCAGTGCGCCAATGCATGGCGCATTTTATCTCTGATTGATAATCGCGGCGTCGTGTTTTTTTACCCGCAGATTGTTGACCGCCTTGGCGAACATCATTTCGGACATGCGGTAATCCTGATAGCTTTGCTTGCCTTTCATGTCTTCCGCGGCCAGGCGGGCGTCCCGTTCGGCGGCGTCTTCGTCGATTTCATCCGGCGCCAGCACCGATTCGCACAGAAGCCTGACCTCATTACCGCCCACATCCACCATGCCGTCGGATACGACGCACAGATGCCGCTCCCCGTCCGGGGTCACAAAGGCCACTTCCCCGGGGATGACCACGGACACCAGCGGCGCATGATTGGCCATGATGCCGAAGATGCCGTCCTGCAGCGGCAGCGTAATGGAGGTGCTTTCGCCGATGTAAAAGGGCCGCTCAGGCGATAATATGGATAAATGAAATGTTTTCATTACTGCACACTTTTCGCTTTTTTCACCACGTCGTCAATGGTTCCCACGTTGAAGAACGCTTCCTCCGGATAGGCATCCGCTTCGCCGCTGATAATGGCGCCAAAGGCGCGGATGGTCTCGGACAGGGGCACAAACACGCCGGGTACTCCGGTGAATTTCTCGGCCACGGAGAAGGGCTGAGACAGGAATCGCTGAATCTTTCGGGCGCGGTAGACGGTGTTGCGGTCGCTTTCCGACAGTTCGTCCATGCCCAGGATGGCGATGATGTCCTGCAGTTCCTTGTAGTGCTCTAAGATTTCCTGAGTGCGCCGGGCGATGCGGTAGTGCTCCTCGCCCACGATGTCCGGCTCTAAGGACCGGGAGGTGGACTCCAGGGGATCCACGGCCGGGTAGATACCCAGTTCCGCGATCTGACGGGACAGAACCGTGGTGGCATCCAGGTGGGTAAAGGTGGTCGCCGGAGCCGGGTCGGTTAAGTCGTCCGCCGGCACGTAGATGGCCTGCACGGAAGTGACGGATCCGCTCTTGGTGGTAGCGATCCGCTCTTCGATCTGGCCCAGTTCGTTGGCTAAGGTGGGCTGGTAACCCACGGCGGAGGGCATGTGTCCTAGCAGGGTGGACACCTCGCTGCCCGCCTGGACGTAACGGTAGATGTTATCGATAAACAGCAGCACGTCCTTGTGGGTCACATCCCGGAAGTACTCGGCCATGGTCAGACCCGACAGGGCCACGCGCATACGCACGCCCGGGGTTTCGTTCATCTGGCCGAACACCAGGGTGGTTTTGTCGATGACGCCGCTTTCGGACATTTCCTTCCACAGGTCGTTGCCCTCGCGGCTTCGTTCGCCCACGCCGGTGAACACGGAATAACCGCCGTGCTCCGTGGCGATGTTGTGAATCAGTTCCTGAATCAGCACGGTTTTGCCCACGCCCGCGCCGCCGAACAGGCCGATTTTACCGCCCCGGGTGTAGGGTGCCAGAAGGTCGATGACCTTGATACCGGTTTCTAAGACTTCGTCGGCGTTTCCCCGCTCGGTGTAAGCCGGCGGATTGCGGTAGATGGATCGGCGCTCGATGCCGTCCGGCAGGCCTTCCTTGCCGTCGATGGTTTCACCCAGCACGTTAAACAGGCGGCCTAACACCGGCTCGCCCACGGGAACCGTGATGGTCTGGCCCGTGGCAATGACCGGCAGATCGCGGCACAGTCCGTCGCTGGGATCCAACATGATGCATCGCACCACACCGTCGCCGATGTGCTGGGAAACTTCCATGCAGCGGTCATCCCCGCGAACCGAGACCGTGAGCATCTCGCGGATTTTCGGAAGCGCCACATCTTCAAATTTCACATCCACCACTGATCCGGTGATCTGCACCACTTTTCCGGTTTTTACAGTGGTCTGTTTCTGTTCCGTGCTCAATCTGTTTCTCCTTCAAAAGCCTTCCGTTTTCGACAGGCTGTTCGTTTGCTTCTCCCGTTTTAGGCTGCCTGTATGCGCTCTTCTATCTGTCCCAAAAAAGTCCTACGACTGACTGCCCGCTCTTTTTGCCTTTTCCGCTTCCTTTTTCTTCCGAAGGGCCTTCGCGCCGGCGGTAATCTCCGTCATTTCCCGGGTGATGGCCGCCTGCCGGACGCTGTTGTACTGCAGGCGCAGATTGGAAAGCATCTCCTCGGCGTTGCTGCTGGCGGAACTCATGGCCGCCATGCGGGCCTGCTGTTCGCTGCAGTAGCTGTCCACTAAAATACTGTAAATGATACCGGTTAAGTAGCTGGGAATGATGCCGTTTAACACCGTCTCGGGATCCGGATAGAACTCGGAAGGATCTTCCTCGTCGTCGTGGTCCACCTCGGGCAGGGCGAAGGCGCTGCGCTTTAAGGGCAGCAGGATGTTGCGCTTGCACTCGGTGGGACGGCCGTTCTGGTAGTCGGTGTAGATGATGTTGATTTCGTCCAGCCGGCCTTCCTTAAAATATTCCAGCAGGTCTGCGCAGATGCGCCGGGCCTTCCAGATGGTGGGCATTTCGGCGGAATAGCGGAAATCCTCCACATAAGGCACGTGATTGCGGCGGAAATGCTGGCGGCCGTATTCGCCTAAGACAAACAGCACGGTTTCGGGGTGCTTCTGGCGCACCGTATCGCACAGAGACAGCACCATTTCGTTGTAGGAACCGGCCAGGCCCTTGTCTGAGGTGACCACCAGAATGCCATGCTTCCAGTGGGTTCCGGCTTCGGGATCGGCAATCTTGAAATACCGGTTTTCCGTCTCGGGAATGTGGGCGATCAGCTTGCCGATTTCGCCGGTCAGGGCGTTGAAATAGGGCTCAGTCTGCTCTACTTCCTTCCGCGCCCGCCGCATCTTGACGGACGCGATCATATACATGGCATCGGTGACCTTTTTCGTCTCCGTGACGCTGGCGATTCTCGCCTTGATTCGTGCTCCGTCTGCCACAGTCCTTCGTTTCCTTCCTGTCCATACCGCCTTTGAGCGGATTCATTGATCTCATTCTGCGGGGTTCGCTGCGTTTTGCGCCGCCTCCCGCCTGGTTTTTATTCCTTTACCGTCCGACCGCTCTTCTCCAGAAATACCGCCGCGGCGTCTAAGATATCTTCCCGCAGCTTCTGCTCATATTTCTTCCGCCGGTCGATGCGCACGCAGATGGCGGGGCGTTCCTTTTCGAAATAGGCCAGCATCTGCTTCTGCACGTCTTTGATTTCACCCACCGGAATATCCGTAAAGATGCCGCCGTCGGCGCAGATTAAAGTGATCACCTGCTCGTGCAAAGTCATGGGGCTCTGCCGTCCCTGGCGCAGCAGCATCATCAGCGCTTCGCCGTGGCGCAGCCGTCGGGCCGTACCGGCGTCCAAGTCGCCGCCGAACTGGGTAAATACCTTCATTTCCCGGTACTGGGCCAGGTCTAAGCGCACGGTACCCACGGATTTTTTCATCACTTCGAACTGAGCCGCGCCGCCCACACGGGACACGGACAGACCCACGTTCACAGCCGGCCGCTGGCCTGCGAAGAACAGGTCGCTCTCCAGGAAAATCTGACCGTCGGTGATGGAGATGATGTTGGTGGGAATGTAGGCCGAAACGTCGCCGGCCTGGGTTTCCACAATGGGAAGGGCCGTCATGCTTCCGCCGCCTAAGCGGGCGGACAGATGGGCGGAACGCTCCAACAGCCGGGAATGCAGGTAGAACACGTCGCCGGGATAGGCTTCACGCCCCGGGGAGCGCTCTAAGAGCAGGCTTAAGGTTCGGTAAGCTACGGCGTGACGGGACAGATCGTCGTATACGATGAGCACGTCCCGGCCGCGATACATGAAGTACTCAGCCACAGCGCAGCCGGCATAAGGCGCGATGTACTGCAGCGGCGCCGGATCGCTGGCGGTGGAGGAGACGATAACCGTGTATTCGTCCGCCCCGTTTTTCTGCAGGGTATCCGCCACCCGGGCCACGGAATCCGCCCGCTGGCCGATGGCCACGTAGACGCACACCACGTCCTTGCCCTTCTGGTTTAGGATGGCGTCCACGGCGATGGAGGTTTTGCCGGTCTGACGGTCGCCGATGATCAGCTCACGCTGGCCCCGGCCGATGGGGAACATGGAATCGATGGTTAAAATACCCGTTTCCATGGGCACCGACACGGGATCACGGTCGATAATGCCCGGGGCAGGCCGTTCCACCGGATAGTATTTTTTGGCATCCAGTTCGCCCTTGCCGTCCACGGGACGTCCTAAGGGGTCGATGATGCGGCCTAAAATGCGGTTGGAAATGGGGATACCTGCCGTGCGCCGGGTGCGCAGCACCTTCATGCCTTCGCAGATTTCACTTTCATCCCCAAACAGCACGATACCGCTGGTTCCGTCGGCCAGTACGTCCTGAACCATGCCTTTGAGGCCGCACTCGAACAGGACAATTTCGCCGTATTCCACGTCATGCAGGCCCGAAATCATGGCGATGCCATCCCGGACCGTGGTCACCAGACCCACCTGCTGCTGACCGGGATCCAGTTTGAAATCCTTGATGTCTTCCCGCAGCAGGGAGATGATTTTGTTTTCGTCCGTCTCGTGGCGCAGCGCCTGGAAGGACTTGCGCAGCTGACGGATGCGGCCTAAGGTACTCCAGTCGTAGTTGTCGTCGCCGACGAAAATCTTAAAGCCGCCCACCACAGACGGATCCCGCTTGATAACAAACGAGACCTCTTCCGCCGAGTAGCGCGCGGCGATAAATGTGCGTATTTTTTCAAGCTGTTCCGAAGAAGGCGGCGTGACACAGTCGATTTCCACCGTCAGCGTCTGCTGCTCTTCCTCCGCCGGCGTAAAGCCGATGCTTTTAATATCTTCACTCAATGATCTGATCCTCTTATCAGGCTTTCTTCGTGTCTGCCTGCGACTGCGTCATCTGGATAAAGCTGTCATAGAGCTCGGCGTCCCGTTCGGGGGATACCGTATCCGCCAGCAGTTTATGGGTGGCTTCTAAGACCAGCTCCTGAATTTCGGTCTGCGCTGCGTCGAGGATGTGCTCCTTGCGGCTTTCCGCTTCTTCTTCGGCCGCGCGAAGTAAAGCCTCGGCCTTGGTCTGGGCCTCGGTCATATACTGCTCGGCAGCTTTGGCCGATTCCTGGTCGAAGGCGATCTGCTTTGCCCGCATTTCTTCCTCGGCCTGCTGCATCTTTTCCTCGTACTCCGCTTTCAGCTTTGCATTGGCCGCCGCGTCATCGGCATTTTTCTTTTCCTGGGCAGCGATGGCGTCCCGGCGCTGGTTTAAAAACTTCACCACCGGATTGTACAGAATCAATGTCAGGCCGCCCACTAAGATGACCAGGTTCAGCATGTGCAGCAGAATCTGCACAATGTCAATATTTAAAGGTAAATTCATGATACGTTCCCATCCTTTTCCGGCTGCGTATGGATGCAGACCGAATGGCATCTGAAACTGCGGTATTTCTTTATCCCATCGGATTTTGGCGGGATCTCTTTGTCCCGCCTTCACCATCTATTTACAGGACAAAGATGATCAGGATTGCCACGATCAGGGCATAGATGATGGCGGTTTCAATGAACACCAGGCCCAGCATCATGGCCGAGTTGATCTGTCCGGCCGCTTCGGGCTGACGGGACATGCCCGTAACGCTCTTTCCGATGGCAACGGCCATGCCGATGGCGCCAGCCGCAGCAACGACAGCCACCACGATGGCGGCAGCCATGGCCTTCGTTCCGGTCACGGAGCCTTCGCTCTCTTCTTCCACAGCCACTTCCGTGGCCTGGGCCTCATCTTCACCGGCAGCCTTTACGGTGGTGGCAAAGGTGCAGACCATGGTCAGTGCCAGTACGGCAAGAAGCATCATTGCAAATTTTTTCATTTTCGGTTCCTTCTTTCTTAGATTCTTTCTATTTTTTCTTTGCTTTTGGCTTCCGCGGCTCCACGGCTTCCCCGTAGAAGATGGACACCAGCGTCGTCAGAACGTAGGTCTGAATCAAGGCGTGCAGCAGGGTAAACAGCACGCCCACCACCACCGGAAGCACAAAGCTTAAGGTGACATAATAATACACCAGCTCAGTGACCAATAAACCGGACAGCAGCGCGCCGAACAGTCGGAAACTCATGGAAATGGGCAGTGAAAAGTCTTTCAGCACTCCCAGCACGCCTTTGACCCCGTTGGTAAACAGGCCGGCCAGCAGGATGATCAGGTAAGAGGTGACACCCACGGCGATGGCGCCGTTGATGTCGGACACCGGAGCCGGCAGCGAAATGGATTCGCCGGAGGTGGTGATCACCTGCAGCCCCAGCAGTTCAAACAGGGTTCCCATGAAGATGTACACGCCCACGCCGAAGATGTAGGCGCCCACAAAGGCCGTTTTGTGGGGCGAGTTTTTCTTTGCCATACCGGAGAAGAATTCCACAATCCACTCGATGACGGACTGGAAAGAACCGGGCACGGTTTTAAACCGGGGCAGTGCCACAAACCGCACCAGTAAGGCAAAAACAAGAAGTGCCGCCGTCACCACATAGGCCGATATGAGACCAGGGTTCACGGGCAGTCCGAAGAGCGACACCTTGTGCATCTCGTGCAGAACGCCGTCCTTCATGACTTCCTTGATGCTTTCACTCTCTCCGGAGGGAAGCCCCAGAATCAGGATTGCCGCAATGATCGCCGCAATCAAGGCCAGCCAGACGATCAGAAAGACCGTTCGCCGGCGCAGTTTTCCTTGTTTATTCAAATAAGCTCACCTCGCCTTTCCTGTCCATTCAGTAAAGAAAGCCCCTGGCGTCGTACACTCAGGGGCGTCTTTGTCCTTGGATCAATTCTTTATGGGATTATACTACCAGTCCCAGTGACCTGCAACCGAAAAAGTCCACAAAGGTTCCGGGATTTCGTCAGGGGAAAGACGGTGCTTATACAAAAGAAGGCCCTTGCAGGTCGTGGACAGATCGTGTAAAATAAGGGTCGCTGCAGAGGTACTCAAGTGGTCCAAGAGGGAGCACTCGAAATGCTTTAGGCCGGTTCCCGGTGCGTGGGTTCGAATCCCACCCTCTGCGTAAAAAAGGATGCCCATGAAGGGCATCCTTTTCTGATTTTAGCCTGCCACGGCATTCACCGTATTCGTCCCGCATCACAACGAGCCACGCACGACAGACTCGCAAACGCCAGCGTTTGCTCCCCATCCGATCTGCTCGATGCGCACATCGGTTTTTTATTTTCCTAAATGATTATTGATGTATTCCGCATAGGAATCACAGCCGAAAGCCGTCAGCTGATCCACATATTCCTGCCAGGCTGCATCGTCATCGATGTCCTTGCGGCCGGTGATAAAGTTGGGGATCTCCTGGGACAGGTAGGTCATGATCTGGGCCTGCTTATTTCCCCAGTCCTCGGATTCCTCGCTGGTCAGCGCATTGGAGATGGGGCTCATCACCAGCGAACCTGTGGCGCTGCCAATGGCCCACTGCTGTACACCATGGGCGATGGTCAGCTCGTAACCCATGTCCACGTTGTGGTTGATGCGCATGCCCGGCGCTCCGCGCTCGCCGCACAGAGCCACATCCAGCCCTTCTTCCTTCTCCCGTTCCGGATTTACCAGATACCAGCTTTCGCCGTCACGCTCTTCCACCGTGTAGGTACCGTCCATATCCCACTCGGCGTAAAACGGATCCTGGATTTCGGCCTGCTGTTCGTCGGAGAATCCGAAGGTGCGCAGCAGTGCACCTTCCTCGCCATAGAAGTAATCCAGATATGTGAAGAGAGTGGGCAGGTCCTTATCCTTCGCCGAAATGGAAACGCTGATACCGGTGGATGCCAGCTGATCCGCGTAGAACACCCGGGGTTCCACGTTCTTACAGCTGTCATCCCCATAGACGTCGTTAATGGGATGCTGTGCGCCATACACGCAGATGTCCTTGGTGGCTTCATCTCCCAGATCCATGCCGTTGCCCAGCTGGCTTAACAGACCGTACCACATGCCCACGCGGCCGGCGTACACGCCTTCCATGTCGATGGAGAACCAGATGGGATCTGAGGAGCGCTCCTCAAACATGGGATCGATCCAGCCTTCTTCATACCAGTGGTTCATGCACTGGATGTAGGCCCGGGCGCTGGCGTTGTTGTAACCCTGTTTTGCCGTTCCGTCCAGGGACAGATAGTTGCCGATGGTGCTGTCGCCGAAGCTGGAGGTCAGGCTGCCGGTGCTGACGTATCCCGTATAGGGCATCTGCATGGCATAGCCGCCCGCAGCATCTAAGCCCTGGTCTTCTACGGCCGTCTGCAGGATGTCAAGCATCCACTCCCAGTCGCTGATGTACACCGGATCCGTACCGCCGGAGGGGAATACCACATCGTCGGTCCATTCGGTTTTATCCTCATTCCAGCCGCCGGTAAAAGCCTCGCCGGTTTCAGGATTGGTGCCGTACTTTACCAGCCAGTCCCGGCGGTAGTTGTAACCGCCCCAGGGTTCGCGGGGGCTGTCCATGACGTTATACAGCATCAGATACTTCCCGTCGTTGGTCAGCTGTCCGTCGTATTCCGGATGCTGTGCCATCCAGGCCTGATAATTGGGCATGTATTTTTCAACATATTCCGTCAGATCCAGTAGCGCGCCTTCCTCATACATGGTGGCCGCATTGGTCTGCGCGTAGCTCATGTTAATCAGATCCGGATACTCGCCCGTAGCAATCAGCGTGGTCAGATAGGTTCCCACTTCCTCGTCCGAGGGGATGATGTATTCCATCTCCACCTTCCGTCCGGCTCCGTCGCCATCTGCATCCCACACCTTCTGCAGCACATACCGCATCACCGGGTTCTCGTTGAAATTCGTATAGAAGGTGTCTCCGATTCCGGCGCCCATGTAAAACACAAATTTTTCCGGGTCCTCCGTCTCGGCAACTCCTTCGGTTTCCCCGGCAGGTTCGGCTTCGTCTGCTGCCGCCGACTCCTCTGCATCGGCTGTCTGCTCCTGCGTTTCAGCAGGCGTCTCCGCCGCCGGATGTTCCTGCGTATTTCCGGTGGTTTCGCTGCCGCCGCAGGCAGAAAGCAATGTGCCGGCAGCAAGAAGAACTGCCAGCGCAGCCGCCATTTTTCTGTTCCAGGCCATGGTTTTCTTCCTCCTTTGTGTCATCCGGTTTTGCACCCTGTGCAGCTGTTCCGACCACATATGCAGGGTTTCCCGGATTCTTCAGTTTTCATATCCATTTTAAAATGATATAATCTGAAAACCACAGTCAAAAACTCAATTTGTGTCGGGTTTTTGACGCGCCCACAGCGCGAAAGGAGTCCCCGTGAATCACAAGGAAAACCGACATTATAAAGAAACTCATCGAAAAATCCGAAATATCAGCATGGAACTTCTGCAGAAAAATCCAGGGGAACGTCTGTCGGTCCGCCGAATCTGCGAGGCGGCTTCCATTCACCGCACCACCTTTTACGCCCACTATGAAAGCATCGGCGACCTGCTTCAGGAAATGTCCACGATTCATGCCGTAGAACTGAAGCATCTGCTGGAGGAGGCCAACATCAGCACCGGCAATTTTTATTCTCCGGATGGCATGCAAATCCTGCTGTCACACATCCGTGAACACCCGGATTTTTACCGTGCCTACCTGCCTTACCACGGACGGCAGCACCTGATGGAAAGCGCCTTTTCTTTTCTGTGGAACAGCACTGACCGGGAGGCTTTCTGGTCGAAAAACATCGATTACGATACAGCCCATCTTTCCTTTGTTCAGTTTTTCGGCGGAATGGACGCCGTCATGGAGCACTGGCTTCTGCATGACTGTGAAGAGGATCTGGATACTGTTGCAAGCGTGATATCCGCAGCCGTACCTGCAGGATTGCTGAATCAGAAATAATAACCTTTGAGATCCGAGCAAACAGGATCCTGTTGCCCTATCGGAGGCGGCAAAGCTTTCCCCGATCCATCTCACATACCGTATCGCAAAGCGATTCAATGTCCTCCGTGTGATGCGAGGAAAGAATGATTGTCGTTCCCCTTTTTTTCAGATCCAGCAGCAGTTCCCGTACCTGTATAACGCCGCTCTTGTCCAGCCCATTCATCGGTTCGTCAAGTATCAGAAGCGGCGGGTCCTCCATAATCGCCTGCGCGATCGCCAACCGGTGACGCATTCCTAATGAATAGGTTCGCACCGGCTTTCTAAGTGCGGGATCCAGACCGCACACCTGAATTGCCTGTCGAATCTGATCCTCAGATATTATCCCCCGAATGCCTGCCAAAAGCTTCAGGTTTTGAAACCCGCTCAGGGAATGAATAAAACCGGGTTCCTCGATGATGACGCCAACATCCGGGATCGACCGATGCCCCACCAATTGTCCGTTTACGCGAACGGTCCCCTGTGTGGGCTCCATGAACCCTGTCATGCACTTCATCAACACGGTTTTTCCGGACCCATTCCGTCCGATCAGCCCATGTATCAATCCTGCCTCAAATACGGCTGAAACATCATCCAGTGCCGTGAACGATCCGAATTTTTTTGTCACATGCTCCACTTCCACCAGAGACATTTACCGCTCCTTCCTTAGAAACAGTATATAGCCGGCTGTTCCAAACAAGGTGATCCCTGCCGCAAGAACCATCACTGCGTACTGCACCGATGGCCCGCTGCCGAAGGGCGACAGCTGCGCAATATTGATCCAGTTGATCGGTGATACATACAGCGGCTTTGTTCCAAAAAATGCATTCCCAGCAGCCGTGCAGAAGTAAGCAACCACGCAAAGCGCAAATGCGGCCGGAACACCGGCTCCATCCCAAAGCAGCGCGTTGAAGAAGAAAATCAGCATTCCTAAGAACAAAGAAACCAGCCAGGTAAGCAGCATGGATAAGAGCATGGCTTTCCACGGCGGGCACACGGTCACAAGTGTTCCCGAAAATGACAGACCTACCGGGAGAATCCCGTAATTTGCCGCCTCGCCTGGCATTTTCCCAAGCCTTTGTATCACGGTTCCCCACTCCGTTGTCAGAAAAAGGCGCGGCAGACAAAGAATCGCCGGCAAAACGGCCTGATATATAACCTGAACAGCTGCTGCCTCAGCGATGTATAACAGCTGCCCGGCGAGCCAGATGCCGTTTCCCGCTCGCACCCTCAAAAACTGTGTATGACCATCGCAAAACGGGGCTCCGGCAAATAACGTGATACTGGTTCCTCCGAAAACAGCCAGCATAGCCGGCAGCATAAACACATGAGGAAATATCCACGGTGCAATCCTCGTTTTCACTGCCGCAGAATACTCCATAACCCAGGAGAGGTTTACGGCGGAAAAAAGAGCATACAACCCGAATGAGATCCAGACGTTCGGCTGCACAGGCCATTTTTTAAAGTTGACAGCTGCTACCGTCTGAACCATGAATCCTCTGTTCATTTCCTCCTCCCGAGATCAGCTCACTTGCTTGTACCGGATAAGAACGCATCGTTCCATCCCAGGAAAAAGTCCCCTGACACCGCATCGATCTGGTAGTACTGCAGCCAGCCCAGATCTTCAGATGTCGCATTTGCATATTCCGGACCTTCGTGCACCGCAACCGCAAATGTCCACACCGGAACAAAATAGAAGTCCCCTTCGTGCTCCGTCAGCTTATACTCCAGCTTTGCAATCTGTAAAACGGGCTGTACCAGATATGTTTTTCCTTCATATTCCGCCGCAACCTTTTCCCATGCCTCTTCCGCGGTGCATATCGCGCATTCGGATACAGCATCAACCGGCAGAACTGTCTGCAGCATCGTCCATTTTGAGAATTCCCCGTTGCAGCAGCACACCCGCAGCAGGGCGTCTTTTTGAGTTACAGATGCAAAATCCACCTGCATCATACAGTTCATGATCTGATATCCAGGCTGCATGACATTTGCCTCGTTGAAGGGTTTTGCCGTCACCGGGATGCCGTCAATACATGGGCTCCAGAACATTTCCGTCAGCTGTTCCTTGGCTTCACCCAAATAGGTGCAGTAGGATTGGAGCTCATATGCGCCCTCCAGACCCATTTCACGCAAAGCATCCTTCGTCCGCTGGATATCACTCTCACCCCAGTCTTCCTGCAAGCCGTCCGGAAAGGATCCGGTCACATCAAACCACTCATAGAGACCTGGCTCCTCCACCGTGTGCCATGACGGTGTCCTCGTCATGCGCATCTCATTATTTCCCTCGATCCCATTGATGTTCTCTACCAGAATCGAATGATAATGATCCCATGAATAATCTAAATATCCAGAAGACGCCTGATACTGAAGCTCCTTCATCCAAAAATCCGTATCCTCCCCGATTTTCTCAGAACGGTACAACGTTATTTCACCGTTATCAGGGATCTCTTCATAAGCAGAATCTCCAAAGAAAAATTCCGCCAGTTTTAAAGGCTCGTTTACGTGTGTTTCTCCACGGTATATGGTCAGGATCCGAGGAGATTCCATGTCTTCAATCCCAATGGGATCCTCCACTTCCTGCGAGGCCTCACGGTCAGGCTCCTGTTGTGCGCCTTCTTCAAACTCTTCTGTACAGCCAAAAAACAGCGTCGCTGCACAAAACAGCAGCGCCGCCGTTACCAGACCGTGTTGAATTTGCGTATATCCCTTCATTTTCGCTCCGTCCTAAAGTCTGCTTTACTGGTCTTTATTCCTCTCCGTGAACTTTCGTCAACCCATGCCTTATTCTGTAAGCTATGATTTTTCATTGTATCCAGCGTTTTTTCATGAAGACGCAGCACAGCCATCCGCACATTGTGCAGACCAGCAGACAGACGCCAAATCGTACGAGAAACGTCTCCCACCATGTGCCCAATATCCAGGTATCCTCCATCCACATCGCAGGATACAGCCACGGCATGCCAAACATCACTTTCTCTGATGACGCAAGCCGCAGAGAAATGAGATAAAGGCACAGAGGCGCCGGCAAAACCAGATAGACATTTGCCGCCACACCGGATATCATGATGGCGCTGGCAGCAACCATCGCGGCACTCATTCCACTGCTTGAAAAAACAGTGAGAAAGAACAGCAGATACCTGCCATCACCGAGTAGCGCTGTATACGGATACCATGCCCCGGAACCAGCAGCATAGTACTCAACGTTACATAAGGGATGACCCATCGAAAACAGTATAAGGGCAAACAAAATCATGCCTGTCACTGTCGCGATAAAAGCGCCTGCACAGGAAGTTATAAACCTGTCCCGTGCATACTTTTTTACACCTTTTCGGACCATCCAGAAAAGAACGGCGCCGTCTCTGGTATCCATGGCGTATGAAAGTGCATACGGAAGAATCGGGATCACGCGCAAGATGAGATCTGCGCTGCCTGTACCGGCATAAATCTGCTGAACAACCTCAGCGGCGCCAAATTCTCGTTGAGGCAGCAGAATAGCTGTAGAAACCATACAGGCTGCCGTCGTCAGCAATATCGAAGTATGGAACGATAACCCCCCAGCCATGCGGCGCAATTCATCTCTGAGGGATATGCTTGTCACGGCTGCCATGTGCCAGCCACATCTTTGCGGAACATTCTTCCCATAAACTCCCCCTTTCTTCCATATACCTTCTTTTGTTGGTGAAAGACATCCTTTTCGAGTTTTCCTGCCTGCTGTTTCTACTCGTATGGTAACAAACGCCCCTCTGAATGTCCTTGACAAAACATGAATAATTTGTTAATTATGATTTATTAAATGGCCACATTCTTCTTGACTTTTCCTGAAAGGCCTTCTTATCCATTATGAAAGAACTGCTTCTGAATGAGGTAATCCGCCAAGCCCGCATCGAACACAACTACACGTTGGAAAAGCTTTCCGAGGGAATCTGCGAAGTGGAAACTCTTTCGAGAATCGAAACCGGGAAAAACGCACCGACACTGGCTCATGCTCAGGCACTGCTTGCGAAGCTCGGTCTTCCTCCCGCACGCTTCTTCGCAATTCAAAGCAAAAACGACGAACGCCTTCATCAACTACAATTGACGCTGGAGACACTGCAGCGCAAGTTCCAGTGGGCCGCTATCGAAAAACGAAGCTTAATTAAAGAAGACATTCTGGCAAATCTTCTCGCTTTTGAAGAGCTGATCGAAGATGGAGATGTCCTCTCCCTTCAGTATGCCGCTCTGATTCGTACCGTCATCGGCCAAAGCCCCGATGGATCGTCGTTTTCGAGTGAAGCATTATTTCCTTTTTTACTGGATGCGATTCATTTGAATGCTCCCCGCTTTCAGCCAGAAAATGCGATCACGGGCGTCTTTGATCTCGTCACGTACCATCTAATACTTCATCTTGGAAGGCATCTTCCGGATAATTACCCGCTGACTGCGGATGAATATTACCAAAAGCTACTTTCATATATTGAAGCAAAAAAAGAGAGTCTTCCTGCTTATGTTCGATATCACACCGCAACGGGCGCATTCTGTTCAGAGGCTCTGTTTTCCAAGGGAGAATACCTGACTGCCCTTCAGGTCTCGACAGAAGCAAAGAACAATGCTGTGTATTACGTTTATTCTCGCTATCTTCCTGAACTATCCTGTACAGAAGCCCGATGCCTTTACGAACTTCAGCACAAAGAAAGCTCCCTGGAGCGCTACCAGGAAGCTTATTATCTCTGCCGGGCTATCGGCAATGATTATTTAGGTTCAATACTCAAAAATGAGATTGTGTCTCGCTTTCAGAATGTCACCTTATACATCTGACCATCACCCGGAACAGATGAAGATTGACCCGAGGGAACTGTTTTAAGTTCAGATTATACAAGCGGTAATAACATGGAATTTGTGCATATTGGAAAAATCATCAATCACGAAAGAATGCGACAGGGTTACACGCTGCAGGACATCTGTCAGGGATTATGTGCTCCGGCGACTCTGACACGACTGGAAAATGATGCACAGGCTCCATCACAGGACTGTGTAATTGCGATTCTTCAACGTCTTGGTCTGCCGGACGATATATACCATGCAAGACTGACTCAGAAAGAATCTGTCATTCTCCAGGCCAAAAAAAGAATCGAATCTGAGCGGTTCTTTTTTGAAGTCAGCTCCGGCGAAGAAATGGAAAGACATCGCATCACCACACTGCAAGCCATTCGCCGGTTAGAGAAACACCTCTCTCCCTATGACAGGCTCAATCAACAGTTTCTTGTGCTTCAGGAAATGACCGTTGGGCACGAGACAGGATCATACTCTCTTTCGCAGCAGGAGGAGATGACCCTATCTGCACTGCGCCTTACAATTCCGGATTTCGATTACGATAAACTCCCACAATACCTGTTAACGCGTACGGAGGCTGGTCTGCTCATCCATATGATGAACGTGTATGGTGATCGCTCTCAATTCCGAGAAGAAGCCTTCTTAGGCAGCCTGATTTTAAAAAATTTTGAAAAACATTGTCCGCAGCATGATTCTCTTCTTTCAGTTCAGTACAATTATGCCAGAGCGCTTACATTGGATAACAGATTCGAAGAAGCTCTTGAAGTGATCGCTAAAGCTAAGGAACAAAGCATCGAGGAGGAACACTATGTTTTGCTCCCGTCTCTTTTTCATCTTGAGGCTGAATGCCTTTATTTGATCGGTAAAACAGAAGCAAGTAAAGAGTCCTCTGTCACTGCCCATTATCTGTATCAGCTGATGGATCAGACACGCGATCTCGCACATTTGGATGAAGACATTCTCAACCGTTTTGGTCTGGAATTTTAGCCCCTTGGATTCTGCTCTGTTTTCCCTTGAGCCATGCATGACAGACTCGCAAAAGAGAGCTGCGGATTTTCCGCAGCTCTCTCTCATAAAACCCCTTTGAAACGCCCGATGGTCGGGCCCCCATTTTAGATCACATCATCTCTGCGCACATAGCCCGGATCGTCAGCCTCGGAAACCACTTCCTTGATCTTTTCGATGTGGGCGCGCTTGTCGATGACCTGGTTCTCCACATAGGCGTCTTCGCCGATGCGGGCGCCGGCAAGCACGACGCAGTTCTTAACCACCGCACCCTTGGCGATATGCACGCCGCGGCCGACGATGCTGTTTTCCACGGTGCCGTGGATGCAGCTGCCGTTGGCGATCAGCGAGCTCTTCACGTCCGCGCCGGCAAAGTAGCGGGTCGGGCAGGAGTCGTTGGTCTTGGTGTAGATCGGCCACTCTTCGCGGATCAGGTTACGCACGCTGACATAGTCGTTTAAGGCGATGTTGGCGTCGTAGTAGCTCTTTAAGCTGGTGATGGCCGCGAAGTATCCGCGATGCGGAACGCCGCGCACGTCAAGCTCTTCGGATTCGCACACGTCGTTGATCATGTCAGCTAAGGTGTACATGGAAGAGGTGGCATGAGCGCGCTGTACGAGATCGATGAAGATCTCTTTCTTCATGACATAGGTTTCCATGAAGATGTTGCGGCTCTTGGCGGTCGCGTTGTTCTTCTTGACGGAGATGACGCCCTTCTGGCGGTTCAGCTCCAGGTAGTGGCACTCCAGATAGTTCTCTTTTGCGTTGTCCACAGAATGATACAGCATGGAAACATCCGCGCCGGAGGTGATGTGGGCATCGATGAATTCGCTGTAATCCTCGGTGTAGATCATGTAAGACGGCGCAATCACAACGTACGGAGAAGAAATGGTTTTGATGTAACGCATGTTCTCCAGATAGGAATTCACATCCGTATCATAGTTGTTGTGAGAGAAGGCGTTCTGCGAGAAGAAGATCTGCAGACGGCCCGTCTTGGAGTTGATGTTGTACTGACGGCCGGTGCCCAGATGGTCGATCAGCGGACGGGGATTGCGTCCGGTGTGCACCTGGATGGTTTCGATGCCGCTGTTGGTCATGTTGGAGATCGCAAAGTCGATCACACGATATCTGCCAAGGAAGGAAAAGGCGCCGATGGGCCGGTAATCCTCCAGGCCGTCCACATGAATGTCACGTCCGTAAGAGGTGACAATGCCGAATGCGTTTGCCATGATTACTCCTCTCCTTTCACGTTCTTTGCGACCAGCAGGATGTTCTCGCTGTCCGCACTGCCTACCACCGCGTTCTTGCCGATGGTCACGCCGGGGCCGACGATGCAGCGGATAACCGTTGCGCCGACATCCACCGTTGCGCCGGGCATCAGCACGGAATCATACACCTTGGTGTCGGAGTTGACCGTGCAGTCGGAGAAGATCACGGAATGCCTGATGTCGCCGTTAATGGAGCAGCCCTGAGTGATGTAGGCTTCGTCGATCTGGGCTTCCGGACCGATGAACTGAGGAAGGGTGGTCTGATCCTGGGTGAAGATCTTCCAGCTGGGATCGTTCATGCTCAGGGCATCTTCATCGGAGATCAGGTCCATGTTGGCTTCCCAGAGGGAGTCGATGGTTCCGACATCTTTCCAGTAACCTTCGAACTTGTAGGCCTGCAGCTTGCGGCCCTCATTTAAGTACGTCGGGATGACGTCCTTACCGAAGTCATGGCTGGATTCGGGATTCTTCATATCCGCAACAAGCACCTTGCGCAGCTGCTTCCAGGTAAAGATGTAGATACCCATGGAAGCTAAGTTGCTCTTGGGATTGGCGGGCTTTTCTTCAAATTCAACGATGCGGCCGTCTTCGTCGGTGTTCATGATACCGAAACGGCTGGCTTCCTTCATGGGAACCGGCAGCACGGCGATGGTGGCATCGGCATTGGCAGCCTTGTGCGCTGCAAGCATCTCGGCGTAGTCCATCTTGTAGATGTGGTCGCCGGAGAGGATCAGCACATACTCAGGATCGTAGCGATCGACGAAGTCGATGTTCTGGGAAATGGCATCAGCCGTTCCACGATAGACGTTTAAATCGGCATCAGCCTTCTCACGGGGCGGCAGAACGAACACGCCGCTGTCACGGGCATCTAAACCCCAGGCGCCGCCGCCGGCAACGTAGCTGTTTAACAGCACGGATTCGTACTGGGTCAGTACGCCGACCACGTCGATTCCGCTGTTCGCACAGTTACTCAGCGGAAAATCGATGATGCGGTACTTGCCGCCGTATGCAACGGCGGGCTTGGCCACATTGCTTGTCAGCTCGTGCAGCCGGGAGCCGCGTCCGCCTGCCAGAATCATGGCCAGCATATTGCTTTGCTTCATAAAACCAACCTTCCTTTCCATAACATGAAGCCTTCCCTATGACCGGATGATAAGTCCCTTTCCTGTTTCCGGACACAGAGTTAACAGCAGGCGCCGCCCCCATCGCAGCGTATCTGCCGTCAAAAACACGCCGCAAGCCGGACTCCCCTTCCGCTGCGGCAGCACCCCTTTTTTCCCTTTTTTTAAAACACTAAAAATATTGTAGCCCTTTTCATCCTGTAATGCTATATGTTTTGGGGAAATTTTCACTTTTTACCTATTTTCATTTTCAAAATTGAGCATGTTGCACAAATCGGCGGCTCTGTCGAAGCAGAGCCGCCGTTTAATCCTTCAAACCATCCATCTCCATGGGCATCCTGCCCGTGTGGAAGCCCAAAATGCCCCCTTGCCGCGGATGTTGGTCTGATGTAGTCTAATCAGCGTTTCCCACGGGCATCCCGCCCGTGGGAAAGCCCAAAATGCCCACCTGCCGCCAATGT
>JAZPYY010000014.1:0-9594 GCA_045544375.1 Shuttleworthella sp. | reverse complement strand
CTTCGGACAAGGGCGCTAAGGTCACCAGGTCGCAGATCTGGGTCTGGCCGCGGGTGAACATGGCGGAACCATGCACGCGCGGGATGATATCCACTTCGGCTGCCAGAGGACGGATCTGGTCGATGGCACGTCCATCGGGGCGCTTGTGATCCTTTAAGATCATCTTGCGGACGGTCTTCTTCTGGTACTGATACACGGCTTCGTCAAGGACAGCCAGATAATCCTCGCGTTCGGCGAAGGCTTCGGCTAAGCGATCCTTGATGTTGCGGATGTTATCTTCACGAACCTGCTTTTCGTCGGTGAAGACGGCCTCTTCCATCTCTGCCGGAGGCACGATCTCCTTGATGGCGGCGAACAGCTCTTCCGGAACGGCGCAGCTGGTGTAGCTGTGCTTCGGCTTGCCCACTTCGGCTACCATCTGATCGATTAAGGCGATGATCTGAAGGTTCACTTCGTGAGCCTTGTAGATGGCCTCGATCATCTTCTCGTCGGAGATTTCGTTGGCACCGGCTTCGATCATGATGACCTTTTCACGGGTGGAAGCCACGGTCAGTTTCAGATCGCCGGTATCCCACTGCAGCTGGGAGGGGTTGATGATGAATTCACCATCCACTAAGCCCATCTGGGTCATGGCGCAGGGGCCATCGAAGGGGATGTCGGAAATGCAGGTGGCCATAGCGGTACCGATCATGGCAGTGATTTCCGGACGGCACTCTGGATCCACAGACATTACCAGGTTGTTTAAGGTAACGTCGTTGCGGTAATCCTTCGGGAACAGGGGACGCATGGGACGGTCAATCACACGGGCAGTTAAGATGGAGTTTTCGGACGGACGTCCCTCTCTCTTGTTGAAGCCGCCGGGGATCTTGCCCACTGCGTAGAACTTCTCTTCAAACTCTACGGACAGCGGGAAGAAATCGATGCCGTCACGGGGTTTGTCGGAAGCGGTGGCGGTGCAGAGCACCGTGGTTTCGCCGTACTGGATGAGCACGGCGCCGTTGGCCTGGGCAGCAACCCGGCCAACATCGGCGGTTAAGGTTTTTCCGCCGATCTCGATGGAATAACGCTTCATGTTTTTCTCCTTTTCATGAATACAAAAAGTGTAACTATTCAGAGTCACAGCTCGCGTCCGCACAGCGTCCGCTCGCTGTGGCTTCTCGCCAAAGAATTTTGCACAAAATGCCTTGGCTCTGAATAGTTACCAAAAAGCGTTCTTCTGCTGATATAGTGTCCCCCGGGTTCTCCGGTTTCACCGGGAAATCCGGGCGCCTCTATATCACGCAAAAAGAACACTAAAGGCGGAGCGATGATAAATCGCTCCGCCCAGCTGCTTTATTTACGCAGGCCCAGACGCTCGATCAGGGAACGATAGCGCTCGATGTCCACGTTCTTTAAGTAACCCAGCAGGTTACGGCGCTTACCGACCATCTTCAGCAGACCTCTGCGGGAATGATGATCCTTCGGGTTCTCCTTTAAGTGCTCGGTGAGCTCTGCAATGCGTGCGGTTAAAACCGCGATCTGCACTTCCGGTGAACCGGTGTCGCCGGGGGTGCGGGCAAACTCTTCGATAATGGCTGTTTTCTTCTCTTTTGCGATCATTTTAGACCTCCTGTCTTGAAAAATGCACATTCCGCCGATGCGGATGGTAACACCGGAGCCCTTCTTTGGCTCCTCTGTATGCCTGTATCAGGCACCGGGCCAGAGGTTCGTCCGCGGACCGAATACAGGTGGTAGAACGCTTTCTTAAAGCGCGTTCATAAGAACCGTCATATGTTATCACATATCCCGTGCAATTGCAATATCCTTTTGCAGCTGCTCCGACAATTCTTCAATGGATGAAAAGTGCTGTTCCGGCCGCAGAAAATGCTTAAAACAGACCCGGGCCGTTCTTCCGTAGAGATCTTCGCTGCAGTCTAAAAGATGGGTCTCTGCCGTCAGGATGCCTGCATCCGTCACCGTGGGTGAAACCCCGATATTTGTCACGGATTTGTACCAGACATTTCCGATGGCCGTATCCGTGGCGTAAACGCCCCGGGGCGGCAGAAGTTTGCGTTCCGGCGGGATGATGTTGATGGTGGGCACCCGCCAGGTGCGGCCCTGATGCCGTCCGCCTACGATTTCGCCGTCTAAAAACCAAAGGTATCCCAGCAGCCGGCCCACATCTTCCATCCGGCCTTCTTCCAGGAACCTGCGAACCTGAGTACTGCTGATTTCCACATTTAACTGAGTGTCTCTTAAGCGAGGGAAAATGCACGCCTTAAAACCCAGTTTGGTGTCCTTCTTCTCCAGCAGCGCACAGTCGCCCCTTCCGCCTGCGCCAAACCGGAAATCCTCCCCGCACACAATGCGTTTTGCCTGATACTGAGACGCCAGGACCTCCAGAAAATCCTCTGCAGTCATGGCGCGAAAGGCCGGATCCAGCCTGCAGGACACCATGTCTTCGATGCCCAGTTCCGAGAGCATGTCGCAGCGTTTTGCCGGCGACAGGATGCTGTCTGCGGGCGGGTCTTCGTCGATGGTAATCACCACCGGCCGCAGTCCCTCTTTCGCAGCCCCGGCCACGGCGTCGATCAAAAGGCGATGTCCCCGGTGCAGACCGTCAAACTTGCCAACTGTGACCGCCGTTGGCACATCACTGTGATATGAAAGAAAACCACTGTAAACGTTCATAAGTTCAGCCATTCTATTCAGCTTCGAAAAAATTCTGTTCCAGCACCGGAATGCCGGATTCGGGCATCTGATATATGCCCATAAACCGCCCGTCGGACAGATACATGCGCACCCGTTGGCTTTGCATGCCATCTTCCCCAGGGGTTTTCACCGGCACAAACTGTCCGATGTTCCGTTCGTC
Organism: Shuttleworthella sp.; assembly: GCA_045544375.1. Taxonomy (GTDB): domain Bacteria; phylum Bacillota; class Clostridia; order Lachnospirales; family Lachnospiraceae; genus Shuttleworthia. Next base: position 6,743 of record JAZPYY010000014.1, on the reverse strand, counting down.
TAACTTCACCCCGTTGATCAGCAGTGCATCCGCCGCCGGATCCGCCTGCCAGGCGGGGTACTTTGCAAACAGGCTGTCCACGGCATGGACACCGTCCGAAAGTGTCCCCTCTTCTGCCATACGCTGCAGGTCTTCCACCCGAACCGCATCCTTTACGTCAAAGATGCCCACCCGGGTGCGCAGCAGGTGCTCCATGGCGCCTCCGCAGCCTAATTTCTCACCGATGTCGGCGCACAGGGTGCGGATATAGGTTCCCTTGGAACAGACCACCTCAAAGGTGATTTTTCCCTCTTCCGGCGAAATCTCCTCCGGAGTAATGCTGTAGAAGGTAACCTCCGCCGGTTTTCGCTCCACGCTTCGGCCTTCCCGGGCAATGGTGTACAGGCGCTGCCCTCCCACCTTTTTGGCGGAATACATGGGCGGGGTCTGCAGCTGGGGGCCCACAAAAGAGGCAAGCACCTGGCGAACATCCTCTTCGGTACAGGTGACCGGCCGGGTTTCAAGCACCGTTCCCGTCAGATCCTGAGTGTCCGTCACCACCCCTAAGCGCAGCACGGCGCGGTAGGTTTTGGTCTCGTCTCCCAAGAAGGTCACCACCCGGGTGGCTTTCCCGAAACAGATGGGCAGCACCCCCTCCGCCGCCGGGTCTAAGGTGCCGGCGTGGCCTGTTTTTTTGATGCCTAAAATGCGGCGCACCCGGGCAACCGCCGCAAAGGAGGTCATCCCGGGTTCTTTATAAAGATTTATAATTCCGCTTTTGATCATGAGTCCGTTTTCTGCCGGATGACCGGCTTTTAACCTCAGTTATTCTCTTCCAGCTGCAGTGAAATCCGGGTTACCAGGCCCCGGATAATATCGTCGATTTCCCCGCGGATGTTGCAGCCGGCGGCCCGTTTGTGTCCGCCGCCCTCGTAGGACGCGGCGATCTGGGACAGGTCCACCCGATCCGTATTTCCCCGCATGCTGACCCGGTAATAACCCTTGCTCTGCTCGTAGATAAACACGGCGGCATCCGTCCCCTGGGTCATGCGAAGCTGAGCCACCACCAGATCCAGCTGGGCGTTGTCGATGCCGAAACGGTTTAATTCCTCCCGGGATACCCAGGATACGATGACGCAGCCTTCCGCATACAGTTTCGCCCGGGACAGCAGGGTTCCCAGCACCTGGGTCTGCAGATAGGACCGGGAATAGAAGGTGCGGTCCAAAACCTCGGTAAAGGGAATACCGTGCTTCATCAGCGCACCGGCGATCTCCATGGTGCGGGGCGAGGTGCAGGAAAACTGAAACACGCCGGTATCGTGGGCAATGCCCATGTACAGGCACAGAGCGATATCCGCGTCTAAAGCATCCGCGTCCATCCACTCATACACCACTTCCGAGGCAGAACTGGCATCCGGACGGATGTCGTTGGTCTGTCCATAGCCGGGATTGGAAATGTGATGGTCGATGCACAGGGTCTTTTTGGCCGCGTCAAACAGGGGCCGGGCTAAACCCAGCCGGTCGATGGCGCCGCAGTCTAAGGCGATAAACAGATCGTAGACCGGGTTTTTGACCTCGTTTTCCTCTTTGGTTTTGGGTGCGCGCTGCTTCTTTAAATTGCACACCAGATCCGTGCCGGGCAGGAACTGAAACTTTTCCGGAATATCTTCCAAGAAAACGGTGACGGACGCCTGTGGCATCAGCTTCTTTAAGTACAGTGCCGTACCGAGGCAGGAACCGATGGCGTCTCCGTCCGGGCGGATGTGACCGGCAATGGCGATGGTTTCGCAGCCGGCTATCTGATCTCTAAACAAATCCATGAAAACTCCAAAACGACGCAATATCCTGTCAAACCGGCAGGTGGTCGTTCTTACATCCAGTCATTGAAAAACGCCTCATTCAACAGATTCGGATCCAAAAAACATCAACCCAGAAGATCATCATCCAGATCCTCGTCCAGAAGATCGTCATCCAGTAACAGATCCTCTTCCTCTTCCCGCACGGGCATGTCCTTCATCACTTCGTCGATTTTGTGGGTCATTTCCACGCCCCGGGCAATGGACGAATCCAGGATGAAGAACAGTTCCGGCGTGTTGCGCAGATTCATGCTGCGGGCCAGCTGACGCCGCAGGAAACCCGCGCTGCTCTTTAAGCCGCGCAGGGTCTGCTTTGCCGTTTCTTCGTCTCCCAGCACGCTGATATAGATCCGGGCGCTCTTTAAATCCGGAGCAACCTCGGCCTCTGTGACACTGGTCATGAGGCCGACCCGGGGATCCTTCACCTCGTCGCGGATCAGCTTGGAGAGTTCTTTACGCACCTCTTCGTTGATGCGGTTATTCTTTACGCTGTTTTTTCTCATGAACGGGGTACCTCTACCATCTTGTACGCTTCGACAATGTCGTCTTCCGCGATCTCGGAGAATCCGTCGATCACGATACCGCACTCATAGCCGCTGCGCACTTCCTTCGCATCGTCCTTAAACCGCTTTAAGGAAGCTAAGTCGCCTTCGAAGATCAGCTGGTCCCGACGCATTACGCGCACCTTGCAGCCGCGCTCGATGACACCGTCGGTGACATAGGAACCGGCAATGCTGCCCACACCCGACGCCTTGAAGATCTGGCGCACCATGGCATGACCGATGACCCGCTCTTCGTAGATGGGCTCTAACATGCCCTTCATGGCATTTTCCACGTCTTCGATGGCGTTGTAAATGACCTTGTACAGGCGCAGATCCACACCTTCGGTTTCGGCAGTCTGCTTGGCCACCGCATCCGGCTTGACGTTGAAGCCGATGATGATGGCGTTGGAAGCGCTGGCTAAGACCACATCACTTTCATTGATGGCACCTACGCCGCCGTGGATGACTTTCACCACCACTTCGTCGTTGGACAGCTTTTCCAGGGACTGGCGGACCGCTTCCACGGAACCCTGCACGTCGGCCTTAACCACGATGTCCAGTTCCTTCAGATTGCCGGCCTGAATCTGGGAGAAGATATCCTCCAGATTGGTACGGGCACGGGTTTCTTCGATCAGACGGTTCTTGCCTTCGGAAACGAAGGTAGCCGCAAAGCTGCGGGCTTCCTTTTCGCTGTCTAAGGCCATAATGGTTTCACCGGCGTTGGGCACTTCGGAAAGGCCTAAAATCTCTACCGGCATGGAAGGTCCGGCAGACTTCACCCGCTTTCCGGTGTCGTCTAACATGGCACGAACCTTACCGAAGCTGGCGCCGCAGGCGATGGGATCGCCCACGTGCAGCGTACCCTTCTGCACCAGCATGGTGGCCAGAACACCGCGGCCCTTATCCAGCTTGGCTTCGATGACAAGACCACGGGCCTTGCGGTTGGGATTGGCCTTCAGTTCCAGCACTTCGGCGGTCAGAAGCACCATTTCCAGCAGGTTGTCGATGCCTTCGCCGGTCTTGGCGGAAACAGGCACGCACACCGTGCTGCCGCCCCAGTCTTCCGTCAGAAGACCGTGCTCAGCCAGTTCCTGCTTCACCCGGTCGATGTTGGCGCCGGGCTTATCGATCTTGTTGATGGCAACCATGATTTCAACCTCAGCGGCCTTGGCATGGTTGATGGCTTCAATGGTCTGGGGCATGACGCCGTCGTCCGCCGCCACCACTAAGATGGCGATATCAGTGGAATTGGCGCCGCGCATACGCATGGCGGTGAAAGCCTCGTGCCCCGGCGTATCTAAGAAGGTGATCTTCTGTCCGTTGATCTCCACCATGTAAGCACCGATGTGCTGGGTGATACCGCCGGCTTCCCGGTCGGTGACACGGGTATGACGGATAGCATCCAGCAGGGAGGTCTTACCGTGGTCAACATGACCCATGACGCAGACCACCGGCGGACGGGTGATCATATCCTCTTCGTTTTCTTCATCTTCGGCCAGCAGTTCGGCGATAACATCCACCTTCTCTTCAGGCTCGCAGACGCAGTTGAATTCCAGTGCGATTTCTTCGGCAGCCGCATAGTCGATTTCCTGGTTCATGGTCACGACTTTGCCGCTTAAGAACAGCTTCTTAATGACGGCGGAGGGCTGCACCTTCATGAGGTCCGCCAGTTCGTGGATGGTCAGATGCTCCGGAACGGTGATGGCCAGCACTTCGTCTAAGTTGCGCTCCGCCGGCTTGTTCTGGGGATGCGCAGGCTTCTTGCCGCCGTTCTTCTCCAGATTAACCAACTTCTCCTGATGCCGTCCGCTGCGGTCTGCTCCATTATCCTTGCGGCGCTTGTTTTTGTCGTTTCCGCGGTTGGTGGCTGCACCGGTCTTGGCGCTGCGATCCACCGGTCCGGCCTGGGCGTTGCGATCCGCACCGGCGCGGGGTCCCTTCGTGCGGCCGGCTCCCCGTCCGCCTTCGGCTGCGGCGCCCTGATTGCGGTTCTTATCGCCGGCCTTCCGATCCCCCGGACGGTTGGCGTTTCTGCCCTCACCCCGGCGATTGTCGCGATTCTTGTCATCACGGCCGCCTTCGGTACGGTTTCCGCCGCTCTTCTTCTGACGGTCACGCACAATGGCCGATTCCTCCCTGCCCATGATCACCGGTCCCACCGGGCGCTCCCGTCCGGCAGACTTGGCTCCTTCGGGCTTGGGATTCTTTGCGGCGGTCTTCTTTTCCGGTGCCTTTTCCTCCACTGCCGGAGCCGGTGCTGCTTCTTCCGCCTTGGGTGCAGCTTCTTCGGCCTTGGCTGCCGTCACTTCTGCCACAGGCGCGGTCTGGACGGGTTCAGCGGCTTTCGCTTCCTCGGCTGCCTTCGCCTGCTCGGCTTCTAAGGCAGCGCGGGCTGCGGCTTCTTCCGCCGCCTGCTGGGCAGCCACACGCTCCCGTTCCGCCCGCTCCTGCTCGGCTAACTGCTGGTTGCGCTTTTCTTCCGCAACCTCGTAATCCGAGCGGCGCTGGGTACGGGCAGATACCATACCGGTGGGGCGGATCAGGCCGCGATTGCGGTCCTCCTGGGGCTCCTTGCGCTGGGGACGGCCCTCCGCATTGCGGGGACGGTCACTGCGGCGCGCCTCGCCCTGCTTCGGACGATTGGGGGAGGACGGACGTCCGCTGGGACTTCCGGCACCGCTCATATTCTGGCGGTTAATGACCATAATAGGCTTCTTTTTCTTCGGCGGGCGGCTTGCATCCCCCTCCGGCGCTCCTTCCGGGCGCGGACGGCGAACAATGGGCTTTCCGTCTTTATCTACGGCCGGGCGGCGTGCACCCTCCGGCGCGGCAGAAGCCGGACGGGCCGGACGGGCCTTCGGGGCCTGCTCCCGGCGGGCAGCCTTCGCGGTCTCCGCTTTCGGCGCGGTTTCTGCTTTTTCAGCCTTCGGTGCTAATGCCTTGCGCACGGCGGCTTCTTCGTTTTCCTCAAGACCGCTGGAAGGGGTCTTGCCATCAATTCCGTTCTTATTCAAAATATCTAAAATCTCCTTCGAAGACGTTCCGGTTTCCTTTGCGAGTTCGTGAACCTTTATTTTTGCCATGCTGTTCCTCCCTATCTTTCAGATCCGTTTCCTGCGTCGATTTTGGAAATCAGCGCTTTTGCCAGTCCCGGATCTGTGACTGCTGCCGCTGCGCGCAATTCCTTTCCCAGGGCATGCCCCAGAGAATCTTTATCGCTGCAGATGCGCAACGGCACCTGCCGGTAGGTACACATATCCTGAAAATGTTTCTTTGTAGCCTGTGAAGCATCACCGGCCACAATCACAAGTGCTGCCTTATGTCCTTTAATCGCTTTTTCGGCGGAAAACTCGCCGCTGGCGACAGATCCGGCCCGCTGGGCCAGTCCAAGAAGCGACAGCACGGGATCGGGTTTACCCATGGTCCCTCCTTTCCGTCTGCGGATTGTTTCCGTCCTTCTCTTCGGCAGAATGGATATCCAAGCTCTCCGGGGAACCTTCGCTCATCAGAAGATTCAGCAGCTCTTCCAGTGCCGTCCCTTCGGTTTTCTCCCGAAAAGACCTGGAAAGCCCGTTCTTCTTCAGCGCCAGCTGAAGGCAGTCTGCGTTTCTGCAGACGTACGCACCCCGTCCATTGGCTTTTTGTGCCGGATCCGGCAGGATGTTTCCCTCCGGCGTCCGCACGATGCGCCAAAGATCGCGTTTTTCTCTTTTCTGACCGCAGCCCACGCAGGTCCGCATGGGCACCCGTTTTTCTAGCGTCATGCCATCTCCCATCAGGCAGCGTCTGGTGTCCTTCTGTCTTTACTCTTCCGTATCGGCCGGCTCGTCGTCATAGGATTCGTCGTAAGCCGCCTCGTCCTCGTAAGCCTGCTGATCGTAAGCTTCCTCGTCATAGGCTTCATCGTAGGCTTCTTCGTCGTACTCGTCGTAATTCTCGTCGTACTCGCCGTACTCGTCGTCGTACTCCTCGTCATAATCTTCATCGTAATCCAGCCAGCCCTCGGCCTCCTGTGCCTGGGTTTCGCTCTTGATGTCGATCTTAAAGCCGGTGAGCCGGGCAGCTAAGCGGGCATTCTGACCTTCCTTGCCGATGGCCAAAGACAGCTGGTAATCCGGAACCACCACCTTGGCGGTGCGCTCGTCCGGATCCGCCGCAACCGCGATAACCTTCGCGGGGCTTAAGGCGTTTTCGATCAGGATCGCCGGGTTCTCGTCCCAGTTGATGATATCGATCTTTTCGTTGTGAAGTTCGTCCACCACGGCGTTGACACGGGATCCGTTCACACCAACGCAGGCGCCTACCGCATCCACGTCCGGATCGTTGGACCAGACGGACATCTTCGTACGGCTGCCGGCTTCACGGG